>DYBS01000002.1 GCA_019418525.1 Clostridiales bacterium | reverse complement strand
TCGGAGGAGTGCGCCCAGCGGCGCCCTCCGCTGCGGGAAGTGTCCCCCGGCCACTGGGTGGCCTGCCGTCAGGTCCGGCAGAGCGGAACGAACTGAAGAATGAAAAAAGCGGATACTGGAGGGATTGCGATGAACAAGATCCGACCGGCAGCCTGGCTGCTTCTGACCGCGCTCCTGGCCGGGCTGCTGTGTGCCTGCGGTGGCCCGGAGACTGAGAAGAGCCCCGGCGCGGAGGAGGCCTTTGATCTGGCGGTGAGCTTTACCTCGGAACCTCAGAGCATCGATCCCACCCTGAATACCGCGCTGGACGGCGGCATCCTGCTCCAGCACCTCTTTGAGGGACTGATGAAGTGGGAGGACAGCGGACAGGTTCTGGAGGAGGGCGCGCCCATCACCAGCGCGCGGCTGACCAACGGCCAGGCCACGGACTATGAAAAGACGGTCAACGACGACGGCACGGCGCGCTACACCTTTACTCTGCGGGAGGACGCCCGCTGGTGGGACGGTCAGGCGGTGACCGCGGAGGATTTCGCCTACGCCTGGAAGCGGCTGTGCGACCCGGAGACGGCGGCGGGTTACATCGGGCTGCTGTCCATGGTGCGGGGCTACGATGCGGTGGTCTATGGCCGGGACCCGGAGACCGGCGCGGCCCTCACCGCTGCCCAGGCCGGGGAGTACGCCGACCAGGGGGTGGAGGTCCCCCGAGACGGCCTGGACACCCTGGGCATCACGGCGGCGGACGAGCGCACCTTTGTGGTGGACCTGAGCTACGACTGCCCCTACTTCCTGGAGCTGTGTGCCTTTCCCAACCTGGTGCCCCTGCGCGCCGACGTGGTGGAGGGAAACGACCAGTGGACCCAGAACCCGGAAACCTATCTGTGCAATGGGCCCTACAAACTCCAGAGCTGGACCCACTCCTCCTCCATCGTCCTGGAGCAGAACCCGGAGTACTATGACTGCGCCGCTCTGGGCCCCGACACCATCACCTTCCGCCTCATGGGCGACGTGAATGCCCAGTACACCGCCTACCGGGCGGAGGAGCTGGACTTTATCAACCACGCCCCCACGGATGAGGTCCCCGCGCTGCTGGAGAGCGGAGAGCTGCACCTGCTGGACTATCTGGGCACCTCTTATGTCTCCTATCAGACCCAGAAGGCCCCCTTTGACGACTGGAGGGTGCGCAAGGCCTTCACCCTGGCCATCGACTCGGCCTACATCACCCAGCACGTCACCCAGTCCGGACAGCTCCCCGCCGACGGCTTCGTGCCCAACGGGGTGTCCGACGCCGTGGAGGACTCCGACTTCCGCACCGAGGGCGGCTCCTACTGGACCACCCCCACCACCGACGCCATCTATCAGGAGAACCTGGCCGAGGCCAACCGCCTGCTGGATGAGGCGGGCTATACCGACCGCAGCGCCTTCCCGCCGGTGGAGTACCTCTATAACACCGACGAGAGCAACGAGAACGTGGCGGTGGCCCTCCAGTCCATGTGGCAGAACGGCCTGGGGATTCAAGTCACCCTGAAGAGCCAGGAGTGGGGAGCCTTCCTCCAGTCTTACCTGATGGGGGACTACCAGCTCTCCCGCATGGGCTGGACCTCCGACTACACCGACCCTATGGCCTTCCTGGACATGTGGGTCACCGGCAGCGGCACCAACACCGCCTTCTACTCCAGCGCCGACTACGATAACGCTATCCTCCGGGCCAGTCAGACCAGCGAGCCCCAGGCGCGGATGGAAGCTCTCCATGAGGCGGAGGACATCCTTATCGGTCGGGACTGGGTGGTGGGCCCCATCTATTTCTACACGGAACAGTACCTGATGGCGGACGGTATCCAGGGGGTGTATTATTCTCCCCTGGGGTACTACTTCTTCCAGTATGCCGCCCGAAACTGAACACATATTCATACGCCGGGGAGATGACCCGCTTCTGGGCTGCCTCCCCGGTTCGCTTTCTGAATGACCGGTAATTTAGCGGAATCACGGG
Organism: Clostridiales bacterium; assembly: GCA_019418525.1. Lineage (GTDB taxonomy): Bacteria > Bacillota > Clostridia > Oscillospirales > Oscillospiraceae > Pseudoflavonifractor_A. The sequence goes on along the minus strand of DYBS01000002.1, from coordinate 39,934 downwards.
AAAAATAGCGGGAAATTTGTGCAGTTTGACGGGTGGATATGGATTGCATAGGCGACGAAATAGGTGTATAATCATACGCAACAACCGGGGAGCGATCCCCACTGAGGAGAGTATGACTATGAAATGGAATAAGATTCTTGCTCTTGGTATGGGCGCGGCCCTGTCTCTGGGCCTGCTGGCCGGCTGCGGCGGCGGCACTGCCTCCCAGCCCTCCACTCAGCCCAGCACGGCCCAGGAGAGCACCACCCCTGACGACAGCAACACCGAGGCTGCCCTGACCACTGTGGAAGAGGGCAAGCTCATCATGAGCACCAATGCTCAGTTCCCTCCCTACGAGATGGTGGCCGATGACGGCTCCTTCGAGGGCATCGACGTGGAGGTGGCCCAGGCCATCGCCGACAAGCTGGGCCTGGAGCTGGAGATCGACGACATGGACTTTGACGCCGCCCTGCTGGCCGCCCAGAACGGCAAGAGCGACATGGTCATGGCCGGTGTCACCGTCAACGAGGAGCGCCAGCAGGTGATGGACTTCTCCGACAGCTACGCCAACGGCGTGCAGGTGGTCATCGTCACCGAGGACTCCGACATCGCCACCGTGGATGACCTGGCCAACGCCGACAAGATCGGCACCCAGCGCGGCACCACCGGCTACATCTACTGCTCCGACACCCCCGAGAACGGCGGCTACGGCGAGGACCACGTCACCGCTTATGACGACGGCGCCACCGCTGTGCAGGCTCTGCTCAACGGCCAGGTGGACGCGGTGGTCATCGACAACGCTCCCGCTCAGGAGTATGTCAAGGCCAACCCCGGTCTGAAGATCCTGGACACCGAGTTCGCCAATGAGAACTACGCCATCGGCGTGGCCAAGGGCAACACCGCCCTGCTGGACGCCATCAACGGCGCTCTGGCTGACCTGCAGGCCGACGGCACCCTGCAGTCCATCATCGACAAGTACATCCCCGCCGAGTAAAAATCTGTTGCCTCTAAGTGGGCGGCCCATGGCCGCCCGCTTTGGCGTCTTTTCCAACCTCACAGAAACACATTAGAGAGAGGAGAATGTCCGTGAACTGGGCACAGCTCTATGCTGACCTGAGCGCGCAGCTGGCCGATCGGGTGGACCTGCCCTGGTGGCAGGATCTGTTTGTCGGTTTTTATAAGGCCTTTGTGGACGGAGACCGCTGGAAGCTCTATCTTTCCGGCGTGCTGACCACTCTGGAGGTCACGGTGCTGGCCTTGCTGATGGGCGTGGTGCTGGGCGTCCTGGTGGCCGTGGTGCGCACCGCCCATGACCAGCAGCGCCCCGGCCACCGCAATTTCGTCCTGGGTATCCTGAATGTGGTGTGCAAGGTCTACACCACGGTCATCCGCGGCACCCCCATGATCGTGCAGATGCTCATCATGGGCAGCATCATCTTTGCCAGCAGCCGTGACTTCACCATCATCGGCACCATCGCCCTGGGCATCAACTCGGGCGCCTACGTGGCGGAGATCGTCCGCGGCGGCCTGATGAGCGTGGACGCGGGCCAGAACGAGGCGGGGCGCTCCCTGGGCCTCAACTATGTGGACACCATGCGCTTCATCATCATCCCCCAGGCGTTTAAGAACATTCTGCCGGCTCTGGGCAATGAGTTCATCACCCTGTTCAAGGATACCGCCCTCATCACCACCATCGGCGGCAAGGAGCTGCTCTACGCCGCCCAGGCGGTGGGTGCCAAGACGTACAGCGTCATGTTCCCCTATCTGGGCGTGGCCGTCATGTATCTGGTGCTGGTGATGATCTTCACCTGGCTCCAGGGCAAGCTGGAAAGGAGGCTGCGTCAAAGTGATCGACGTTAAGAACCTGAGCAAGTCCTTCGGCGACCACCTGGTGCTGGACGACATCTCCGAGCACATCTACCCCGGTGAGAAGGTCGTCGTGATCGGGCCCTCCGGCTCAGGCAAGTCCACCTTCCTGCGCTGCCTCAACCTGCTGGAGACTCCCACCAAGGGCACCATCACCTTCGACGGCCAGGAGGTTACCTCCCCCAAGGCCAACATCGACAAGATCCGCCAGCAGATGGGCATGGTGTTCCAGCACTTCAACCTTTTCCCCAACATGACCATCCGGAAGAACATCACTCTGGCCCCCGTGCGCACCAAGCTGATGAGCCAGGCCGAGGCCGACGACACCGCCACCGCCCTTCTGAAGCGGGTGGGCCTGGAGGAGAAGGCCGACGCCTATCCCGCCCAGCTCTCCGGCGGCCAGAAGCAGCGCATCGCCATTGTGCGGGCCCTGGCCATGAAGCCCAAGGTCATGCTCTTTGATGAGCCCACCTCCGCCCTGGACCCCGAGATGGTGGGCGAGGTGCTGGAGGTCATGAAGCAGCTGGCCGACGAGGGCATGACCATGGTGGTGGTCACCCACGAGATGGGCTTCGCCCGGGAGGTGGGCAGCCGGGTCCTCTTCATGGACGGCGGCCACATCCTGGAGCAGAACGAGCCCCACGCCTTCTTTGCAAACCCCAAGGAGCAGCGTACCATCGACTTCCTCTCCAAAGTGCTGTAAGACGAGTACGGCCCGCATCCACATTGGATGCGGGCCGTTTTTTTATACATCGATCCGGGTCAGGTAGATGGGGGGAACGGAGTCGGTGAGCCACACGCCGTTTTCCGAGCGGTAGAAAATGTGGCCGTCCCGGGCCATGGCGGCGGCGTTCACCCGGAGTACCGCGGGCCTGCCGTGGCGGGTCCCCACCGTCCGGGCGGTATCAATGTCGGCGGAGAGGTGGCAGTAAAGTCGGGTCATGGGCATCAGGCCCTCCTGGAAGATGCGGTCCAGAAAGCGGGTGGCGGTGCCGTGGTAGAGCACCTCCGGGGGAGAGAGCTCCTCCAGCTCCACGTCCACCGGCACCGAGTGGCCCTGGTTGGCCCGGATGCGGCGGTGGTCCCCGTCGAAGGAGTAGCGGCCCTTGGAGTCGGTGCGGACGATCTCCTCCAGATCCTCCATAGAAAAGCCGGGACAGCGCTCCCCCAGGGCGGAGAGGATGTCCTCCACCCGGGCCCAGCCGTGGCCGTCGATGTACTGGGTACTGTGGCGCAGCAGGTAGGAAAGCCGCCGGCTCAGGCGGGTCATTTGGCTGGCCTGCATGGTCAACACCTCCAGAAAATGGTATAAAAATGCCGCTCTGTGAACACAGAGCGGCATTTTTCAACACAAAATTACTCAGCGGAGATGAGATAGTAGTACACAGGCTGTCCGCCGGAGAGCAGGGTGATCTCGGCGTTGGGGCAGGCGGCCTGGAAGATGCCCAGAGCGGTCTGAGCCTGTTCCTCGTCCACATCCTCTCCGTAGAAGATGGTGATGAATTCGGCGCTCTGCTGGGCTTCGGCCCGGGCCAGGCGGTCCAGCAGGGCGGACAGGTCCCGGTCGGTGCCGAAGAGCTGGTGCTCGACCAGAGCCAGGTAATCCCCCTGCTTGATGGCGAAGCCGTCAAAGTCGGAGTCCCGGGCGGCATAGGTGATCTCGCTGGTGGCCACGTGGCTGATGGCCTCGGTCATGGCGGCCACATTGTCCTCCTCGGAGGCGTCCAGATCCAGCACCATCAGAGCGGAAATACCCTGGGGCACGGTCTTGGTGGGGAGGACCACCACCTTCTTGCCCTCGGCCAGGGGGATGCACTGCTGGGCGGCCATGATGATGTTGCCGTTGTTGGGGAGGACGAACACCACCTCGGCGGGGGTGCGGTCGATCTCCTTCATGATGTCGTCAGTGGAGGGGTTCATGGTCTGGCCACCGGAGATGATGCCGTCGGCGCCCAAGTCGCGGAACACGTCGGCCAGGCCAGAGCCGGCGCAGACGGCCACCACGCCGTACTTCTTCTCCGGCGCGGCGGGACCGGCGGGCTGTTCGGGCGCAGCGGGGGCGGCGGCCTCCTCCATATCCAGATCGTCGGTGCTCTGGGGCTTCTTGCCGGCGGCCATGTCCTCATACTGAGTGCGCATGTTCTCGATCTTGGCCAGCTCCAGAGTGCCGTACTTCTGGGCCTCGGTGAGGGCGGCGCCGGGGATGTCGGTATGGACGTGGACCTTGAAGGCCTCATCGTCCTCGCCGATGACCAGGCTGTCGCCGATGCTGTTGAGGTAGGTGCGGAAGGCCTCCAGGGGCTTGTTCACGGTCTTGCGCACGATGAACACGGTGTCAAAGGTGAAGGTGATCTCCTCGTCGGTGAGGGAGGCAAAGTCCGCCTTCTCCTGCACGTCGCTGTCGCCGTCCTCCGGCATGGGGAGGCCCCGCAGCTCGTCCAGCATCCCCTGGAGAATGACCAGAAAGCCCTTCCCGCCGGCGTCCACCACGCCGGCCTTCTTGAGGACCGGGTTCTGGTTCACGGTGTCGGCCAGGGCCACGTGGCCCTCCTGGATGGCGGCCTCCAGCACGTGCTCGATGGCGGGATTTTCCCGGGCGGCGGCGGCGGCCTGGGCGGCGGCCAGGCGGGAGACGGTGAGGATGGTGCCCTCGGCGGGCTTCATGACGGCCTTGTAGGCGGCGGCCACGCCGTAGTCCAGGGCGATGGCCAGGTCCCGGCCGTCAATGCTCTCCTTGTCCTTCACGGCTTTGGCAAAGCCCCGGAAGAGGAGGGAGAGGATGACCCCGGAGTTGCCCCGGGCCCCCCGCAGCAGGGCGGAGGCGTTGGTGTTGGCGGCCTCACCCACCGAAGCGCTGGGCTTCTTGCGCAGCTCGGTGGCCGCGGTGGAGATGGTCATGCCCATATTGGTACCCGTATCGCCGTCGGGCACCGGAAATACGTTGAGCTCGTTGATCTGCTGTTTCTGACTGTTGATAGAAGCGGAGGCGTGGACAATCATCCTGGCGAACAGCGCCCCGTCGATGCTTTCTCTCATGTCCCTGTTCCTTTCTGTCGGTGATGGGCCTTAGCCGATGACCATAGAGTCGATGCAGACGTCCACGCTTTTGACTTCCACGCCGGTGGTGCGGCTGACGATGTAGCGCACCTCGCTCATGATAGAGCGGCTGACGGCCATGAGGTTGACCCCGTTGTCCACAATGATGTGGAGCTGGATGGAGACGGTGTCGTCGTCGTTATAGATGACCTTGACGCCCTTGGACATGGATTCCCGGCGGAGCAGATGGACCAGGCCGTCAGTCTTGGAGCGAATGGCCATACCCTTGACCCCGTAACAGTTGGTGGCCGCGGCGCCGGTGATATAGGTAAAGACCTCGCTGCTGATGCGGATCTCACCCTTTTCGGTCTGCAGCTTCATAAAAGGACCCTTCCTTTCTGTCCTGAAAGTATGATGGAACGCATGCGCGTATACGGTTATTCATTCTAATATTATATTCTATTTGGGGGTAAACTACAAGGGAAAAACTTTCAGATAATGATTGTAATTTGGCCGGAAACCGTGTAGACTAGAGATATCATTTTTGGTAAGGAGGCGACGGGATATGAAAATCGCCCGTTTCGTGCTGAAAATCGTGGCCCTTTCCCTGACGGTTGCCGCCGGCGTCTGCTGCATCATCGCCTATTGGGACAAGATCGCGTCCTTCTTCCGCGGCGCGGCGGAGAAGCTGCCCGGGGGAGGCTGCTGCTGCTGCCACTCGGAATATGACGACTACGCGGACTGGGATGACTGAGAACGCGCCGCCGCCTGCCGGAGGGCAGGCGGCGCTTTTTTGCATCCCGGAAAAGTGAGGAGATATCATGCACAACGAACTGACGCGCAAGGACATCCAGATGATGAAGGAGGAGCTGGAGTACCGCCGTACCAAGCTGCGCCCTCAGCTTTTGGAGGCGGTGAAGGAGGCCCGGGGCTTTGGTGACCTGAGCGAGAATTTCGAGTACAAGGCCGCCAAGCAGGAGAAAAACCGCAACGAGAGCCGTATCCGCTTTCTGGACAACATGATCCGTACCGCCGTGGTCATCTCGGACCAGGGGGCGGCCGACGCGGTGAATCTCTACGACAAGGTGACGGTGTATGTGGAGGAGGACGACGAGGAGGAAACCTACCAGATCGTCACTACCATGCGCCAGGACGCCCTCCACGGGCTCATCAGCAAGGAATCCCCGGTGGGCCGGGCGGTGCTGGGAAAGAAAGTGGGGGAGCGTGTCCATATCCAGGTGAATGATGACTACGGCTATGACGTGGTCATCCGCGCCATCGAGAAAGCCGCTGACGACGGCTCTATCCCGCTCAACGCCTTCTGATGGAGGAAAAAGGGCCGGGTGATCGTTACCGATCACCCGGCCCTTTTTATGGCTCACGGGGGTGAAGGAAGGAGGCCTGAAATTCCTCCGCGGGGAGAGGGGGGGAGAAATAGTAGCCCTGGACCAGATCACAGGGCAGGCCCTCCAGGGCGGAGAGCTGCACCTCGTCGGAGATGCCCTCAGCTACGGTGGTGATACCCAGGTGGTGGGCCATCTCCAGCACCGACTGCACCACGCACCGGGTCCGCTCCCGCTCGGTGTCGTTCAGCAGGCCGTCGAAGAGGGACTTATCCAGCTTGAGTACGTCCACCGGGACCTGCTGGAGCATGTGCAGGGAGGAGTAGCCGCTGCCGAAGTCGTCCATGGAACAGCGGAAACCCGCCTCGTGTATCTTTTCCACCAGATCGGCGAAATAGGCGGGGTTCTCGCCCACCAGCGTTTCTGTAAATTCAAATTCCAGCAGCTCCGGCGGGACCTTCCACTGCTGCTGGAGCCGGCAGAACCGAGGCAGAGCGTTGTGCCGGAGGTTGGCCCGGGAGTAGTTCACCGAGATGGACACCGGCTCCAGTCCCAGATCCAGCCAACGGCGCAGGAGGATGCAGCTCTGTTCAAACATGTAGGCATCCAGCTGGGTAATGAAGCCATTGCGCTCCAGCACGGGGATGAACACATCGGGCTCCACAAAGCCTTGCTCTGGGTCGTACCAGCGCACCAGGGCCTCAGCCCCCACCACTTTCCGGGTGCTCAGGGAGACCTTGGGCTGGAGATAGACCTTGAAATCCCCCTGTTCCAGAGCCAGATTCATGCGGTTGTAGATGCTCTGGCTCAGCAGCAGGCGCTGCTGGTCGGCAGGCTGGTAGAAGGAGCAGGAGCACAGCTGATTCTCACTATCCGCATTAGCCAGACCTTTGGCCCGCTTGCGTGCCAGATTAGCCCGGTCGCACAGCTCGGAGAGGGTGACGGGGTCCTCCGGGTCAGAGGGACAGACCCCCATGGCCAGGGGCAGGTAATAGGGAGTGTGGAGCTGGTCGTTGTAGGCGTTGAACGAGCGGGCCATATCGGCCAGCCGGCTGCACATGTCCAGTTGACTCTCCAGCCGAAGAAGCAGGAAAAACTGATCCTGGGCCACCCGGCCCACCAGCTCATCAGAGCGCAGGCGCTGGTGCAGACAGCGGTGGAGATGGTAGAGGACCCGATCACCCGCGGGCTTGCCGAAGGAGCGGTTGACCAGGGAAAAGGCCTGGATGTCACAGGAGACCAGGGCGTAGGTGCCCGGTGGATGGCTGTCCAGGGCCTCCTGGGCCAGCAGAAGGAAGCGGGTCTGGTTGTGCCCGCCGGTGAGCGGGTCCACAAAGGCGGCCTTCTCCAGCAGGCGCACGCTGCGCTGCTGGCTGCGGCGGGCGTGAAGAAACAGGAAAAGAAAGGCACCCAGTAGAAGAATATCCCCCAGAACGGTCACCCACAGGGCCAGGTAGAGCGGGGTCTGGTTGGCCACCAGATCCATGGAGGTAATGAGGTACCAGCCCTCTACACTTAGTGGTGCGTAGGCCAGAGCCATACGCCGCCCGTCCATCCGCAGGGAAAAGAACCCGGCCGACCCGGCGGCCATGTCGGCGGCCATCTGGTCCAGAGACAGGCCGGAGACCGTACACTCCTGGGACAGAGCGGTAAAGAGGTTGGAGGCAAAGAAGGGGGAATCCGTGGAATAGAGGATCTGTCCGCTCTGGTCCACGATGAGCGGGGGATTGGAAAAACCGGGCGCAGGGGCGGGGAGCTGAAGGGGAAGAGTCACCTTGCCGTGCCAGAGTACACCGGAGATGGGATCGGAGGAGAAGGGGAAGAGATACACCAGCTCCACCTCATTGCGATCCGAGAGGTCATCGGAAAAGAGCGCCTGGGGTACACCGCTGCCCGCGGCCTTGCGCAAGGCCCCGGACAGGATGGTCTGGGAGCCGTCCGGGAACGCTACCTCGCCCTGGCCGGTAAACAGCCCCAGGCCGGAGGGGTTGTTTTCCTCGGTAAGGGCACCCAGGTGGGCGAGACGGGCCGCATCATCCGGCATGGAGGCGCAGATCGAGGCGGTGAGTCCCAGGTCGGAAAAGTTCTGCTGGAGCTGGCGGTCCACCCGGTATGCGCCGTTGGAGGAGGCGCTGGAGAGGCTCTCTGCGGCGTCTGAGCGCAGCAGGGAGAGCAGACACAGCACGGTAATACTGCTGAGGACCAGGCAGAGCAGGGTAAACAGAACCAGAAAGGCCGTGGTCCAGTTGAATTTGGAGCGGGGAAGATGAAACATTGGCAGCCTCCGGTCGATGTGGCCCGACAAAATGGACACATTCGGGGACAGGTATGGAACAAAACCATTATAACATACCTGTAAAGAGTGACAAGGAAAAAAGTGGCCGTAGAGCCGGACGGCAAAGTACCGTGGGGAGGTTGCTTTTTCCAGGGGAAACCGCTATAATCGGAGTATGATTTCTTCCGAAAACGGAGGTGCAACTATGAAAGGAAAACGACTGCTGGCCGCGGCGCTGGCCCTGACCACTACCCTGACCCTACTGACGGGCCCGGTCTCCGCGGTGACCTTCACCGATCTGAAGGGCCACTGGGCCCAGCAGGATGTGGAATACCTGGCCGGCCTGGGGCTGGTAAAGGGCTACGATGACGGCAGCTTTAAGCCGGACGCCAACATGAGCGCGGTGGAGGCACTCCTCTTCTGCGCCCGGGTCGCCACCCTGGATTCCAATACCAAGGCGGCCATCGTTACCGACTGGGCCGATACCCTCAAGGGCATCATCGGAACGGACATGTACTCCTGGGCCGCCACAGACCTGTCGGTGTGTCTGGAGATGGGCATTATCACGCCGGAGGAGCTCTCTGAGCTGAGCCAGAACAACGGTCTGCTCAGCGCCATCCCTCGGGAAGATGTGGCGCTGTACCTGGCCCGGGCTATGCAGCTCGCCCCGGTGGCCGAAGGACTGAGTTCCTACACCCTGAGCTTTGAGGACAAGGACAGCATTTCCAAGGAGATGCAGCCCTATGTCTATCTCCTGAACTCCTACGGCATCCTCAAGGGGGACGAGTATAACCGCTTCAACCCCAAGGCACCTCTGAACCGGGCCTCTATGACCTCCCTGCTCCGCCGAGCCATGGACTTCATGGATGAGCAGGGCATTGTGGTGGAGCTGCCCAACCGCACCACCTACGACTGGGTGGGCGGCATCATCACCTCGGTGAACGTGCTCACCGGCGGCACCACCCAGCTCACCCTGGAGACCCCCTTCGACGGGTCCAAGACGGTGAACCTGTCCGCCGGCGCGGCCATCTACGAGAGCAATATGCGGACCACCGGCAGCGCCCTCAAGCCCGGCGCCTATGCCCGGGTGAACCTGAGCAGCGGCGGCCTGGGAGCTGAAGTGCGGGTCAGCGGTGAGCTCACCCAGTTCAGCGGCTCGGTGTCGGCCCTGAAGGACGGCGACCTCACCGTGGTATCCGGCGGCACCAGCCGCACCCTCCGGATCGACCGCTTCACCGGAGTGAAGGTGGGCAGCCGCTCCGGCGGCATGGAGCTGCTGGAGGAAAATGCCGGTTACACCGGCGCGGTGTGCCGCGTGGATGAGCTGGGCCATCTGGCCGCGGTGGAGCTCACCGGCGGCACCCGGCAGGAGAACGGCCTGCTGGCCACGGTGGACGTGGGCCTGAGCGGCGGCGGCACCATCCAGGTCAGCGACATGAGCGGCGTCAAGACCCGCTATGACATCCCCACCGGGACGGCCGTCACGGTGAACGGTACCACCGGCAAGCTCAGCGCCACCCATGTGGGGGACTATGTCACCCTGCGCATCTCCAACGACGACGGGGAAAAGGTGACCGCCGTGGACGTGGACACCAAGCAGCAGTATGTTCAGGCCTCTATCAAGGGAGTCAGCTACGCCCAGAGCCCCAGCAAGATCACCGTCACCGAGCTCACGAGCAACAAGACCGTCACCTATACCATCGCCAGCGGCTGCGACATCCGCTATAACGACCAGGCCATCGGTATGACCAAGCTGGAGAAGGGCTGGTTCGCCACCCTGAAGCTGACCGGCACCGAGGTCTCCGCCATCTACGCCTATCCCGGCTCCACCTATGACCGGGGCACTATCTCCTCCATCACCTACGGCATTCCCACCATCCTCACCATCACCCGGGAGGACGGGACCGACGTCAGCTATGAGCTGGACCTGAGTGATCCCCCGGAGATCTACCGGGATGACACCCGCACTACCATCGACCGGCTGAAAAACGGGGACCTGGTGGAGCTCACCGTGCGCTACAACGAGGTCAGCGCCATCGAGGCCGAGGCCCAGAGCGCCAATGCCTCCGGCACCATCAGCAGCGTCACCATGGACACCAAGGGCACCACCATCACCGTGGAGCTCACCGGCGGCGGCACCGCCTCGTATCTCGTCACCGAGGGAGTCAGCGTCACCCAGGATGGCAAGGCCGTGGCCATCAGCTCTCTGAAGCCCGGCTATAAGATCTCTATGGTGGTGGACGGCGACCAGGTCCTGTCCATCGAGGTGGACAAGAACACCCAGTCGGCCAACCAGCTCACCGGCACCGTGCTCTATGTGAACACCAGCGCTAAGGAGATCCTGATCCAGACCACCGACGCCAACGGCGTCACCAATGCCGTGACCGTGAGCGTCAACGGTGCCGAGCTTCGCTCCGCCAGCGGCGGGAGCCTGAATCTGTCTGATCTGGAGATCGGCAACCAGCTCCTCCTCTTCGGCAGCTACGACGGGCTCACCTTCCGCACCACTCTGCTCATCCGTACCTAAAGCGATTTGCTCCGCCGCGCCAAATTGCCTCTTGCAATCGGGCGCGGCGGAGTATATAATACGTTTAACCATTTTCTTGTGAGGATTTATCCATGAAGCTGACCGACCTCACAACTGCATCCTTCGTCTTTTCCTATGGCTGGGCTCGATTTATGGGCACCGGCCTCTTTGACGTGGAAAAAACAGGGATGGAATAAATGGGACGGGCCTGTTTGAAAAACAGGCGCCGTGGATCCTCATTCAGTCGCCATGCTGGAGAGCGCTCATTGATTTCATCAGTGGGCGCTCTCTTTTTGCTGTGCAGAAACAGAAAGGAAGTTGTATCATTATGGTAGTCGTCATGAAACCCGGTACGCAGAAGCAGGACATTGACCGGCTGGTCCAGCGGTTCCAGAAGATGGGCCTGGAGGTGGGCGTCACCAACGGCGTGGGCTGCACCATCCTGGGCCTGGTGGGCGACACCACCGCCGTGGACATGGACAAGATCAGCATCGACCCCCACGTGGAGCGGGTCATGCGCGTCCAGGAGCCCTACAAGAAGGCCAACCGCAAGTTCCACCCGGAGGACACCGTGGTGGACGTGCAGGGGGTCAAAGTGGGCGGAGGCCACTTCACGGTCATCGCCGGGCCCTGCTCGGTGGAGAGCGCGGAGCAGGTCACCGGCATCGCCAAGGCCGTAAAGGCCTCCGGCGCCCAGATGCTCCGGGGCGGCGCCTTCAAGCCCCGCACCTCTCCCTACTCCTTCCAGGGCATGGGCGAGAGCGGCCTGGACCTGCTGCTGGAGGCCAAGAAGGCCACTGGACTCCCCGTGGTCAGCGAGATCATGGCCCCCCGGTACGCCGAGCTTTTTGAGGAGAAGGTGGACCTGGTGCAGATCGGCGCCCGGAACATGCAGAACTTCGACCTTCTCAAAGAGGTGGGAAAGCTGAGCAAGCCCATCCTCCTCAAGCGTGGCCTGGCCAACACCTATGAGGAGTGGATCATGTCCGCCGAGTACATCATGGCCTCCGGCAACGAGAACGTCATCCTCTGCGAGCGGGGCGTGCGCACCTTCGAGACCTACACCCGCAACACCCTGGATCTGTCCGCCATCCCTGCGGTAAAGAAGATGAGCCACCTGCCCATCATCGTGGATCCCTCCCACGCCGCGGGCATGTACTGGATGGTGGAGCCCCTGGCGCTGGCCGCCACCGCCATCGGAGCCGACGGCCTCATCATCGAGGTCCACAACGACCCCGCCCACGCCAAGTGCGACGGCCAGCAGTCCCTCACCCCCGAGAAGTTCGACGCCCTGATGAAGAAGGTGGAGAGCCTGCGGGCCTGGCGGGAGAGCCAGATGTAAGGAGAGAAGCGTATGAAAACTCTGACGGTCCATCTGCCCGGACGGGACTATGACATCCGCATCGAGCGGGGGCTCCTCAGCCGGGCTGGGGAACTGTGCCGGGAGGTGCTGCCCCGGGCCCGCCGCCTGGCGGTGGTCACCGACTCCAATGTGGGGCCTCTCTACGCCGGAAAGCTGGGGGAGAGCCTGAACGCCGCCGGGTTCGAGGCCCGGGGCTTCACCCTCCCGGCGGGGGAGCCCTCCAAGTGCGCTCCCGCCCTGGAACAGCTCTGGGAAGGCTTCGCTCACTTCGGCCTCACCCGCACCGACGCTGTGATCGCCCTGGGCGGCGGCGTGGTGGGGGATTTGGCGGGCTTTGCCGCCGCCACCTTCCTGCGGGGGGTGGACTTCGTCCAGATCCCCACCACCCTCCTGGCCCAGGTGGACTCCTCGGTGGGGGGCAAAGTGGCCATCGACCTCCAGCACGGGAAGAATTTAGCCGGGGCCTTCTGGCAGCCCAGGCTGGTCCTCATGGACCCGGACACCCTGGACACCCTGCCCGACGCCACCTTCGCCGACGGCATGGCGGAGGTCATCAAGTACGGCTGCATCCTGGATGAGCCTTTCTTCGACTTCCTGGCCCAGCGCCCCGGCCGGGCCCAGATCATGGAAGAGATCGAACACGTTTTGTATACCTGCTGCGATTTAAAACGAATCGTTGTGGAAGAGGACGAGCGGGACACCGGGAGACGGATGCTCCTCAACTTCGGCCACACCCTGGGCCACGCCTACGAGCTGGCGGGGAATTACCAGACCTGGACCCACGGCCAGGCCGTGGCCGCCGGGATGGTGCAGGCCGCCGCGCTGGGCGAGCGGTGGGGGGTCACCCCCGCCGGAACGGGGGCGCGCATCGCCGCCCTCACCGCCGCCTTCGGCCTGCCGGAGTCCATCCCCTGCACGGCGGAGCAGTATGACGCCGCCGTGGGTCTTGACAAGAAGGGGACGGGGGCGGACATCACCCTCATCCTGCTGGAGAAGCTGGGGAAGGCCATTCCCCATAAAATGCCCAAGGCACAGCTGCTGGAGGAACTGAAATGAAGGTCACCATCACACCCACCCGTCTGCGGGGCGTGCTGACGCCCCCGCCCAGCAAGTCCCAGAGCCACCGGCTCATCATCGCCGCCGCCCTGTCCGACGGCTTCTGTCACCTCTCCAACGTGCTCCTGTCCGACGATATCCAGGCCACCCTCCGCTGTATGCGCACCCTGGACGCCGACGCCTCCGCCGACGGAACCATCATCCGGGGGGCCGACCTGGTGGACGGCCACGACGACCCCGCCCCGGAGCTGATGGACTGCGGGGAGAGCGGCTCTACCCTGCGCTTCCTCATCCCTCTGGCCCTGGCTTTGAAGGGGAAGGGACGCTTCACCGGCCACGGGCGGCTCATGGAGCGGCCCCAGGAGCCCTACTTCCGGATCTTTGAGGAGAAGGGCATCTCCTATGAGCTGAAAGACAACATCCTCACGGTGGAGGGGAAGCTGACCCCGGGGGTGTACTCCCTTCCCGGGGACGTGTCCAGCCAGTTCGTGACGGGGCTTCTCTTCTCCCTGCCCCTCCTGGACGGGGACAGCGAGATCCATCTCACCACCGACCTGGAGAGCCGGGGCTATGTGGACATGACCCTGGACGCCCTGGAGCAGTTTGAAGTCAAGGTGGAGTGGGACGGGAAGCGCACCTTTCAGGTACCCGGCAACCAGATCTACCGGCACCGGGACCTGACCATCGAGGGGGACTACTCCCAGGCCGCCTTCTGGTACGCCGCCATCGGCGTGGGCAACGAGATGGACCTGGAGGGGCTCAACGCCTTCTCGGTCCAGGGCGACATGCGCATCGTGCCCTACTGGCTCCGCCTGCGGGAGGTAGGGGAGCAGGAGCTGGACGTGAGCCAGTGTCCCGACCTGGTGCCCCCCCTGGCGGCCCACGCGGTGCTGCGGGCGGGGGAGACCACCCGTCTGGTGAACGCCGCCCGCCTGCGCCTCAAGGAGAGCGACCGCCTGGCCACCGTGACCGAGGTCCTCACCGCCCTGGGCGGCGACGTGGAGGAGGGGCCGGATTTCCTCACCTTCCACGGCAAGGAGACCCTCCCCGGCGGCGTCACGGTGAGCGCCCACAACGACCACCGCATCGCCATGATGGCTGCCATTGCCGCTACCCGCTGCGAAGCTCCGGTGACCATCACCGGGGCCGAGTGCGTGAAAAAGTCCTATCCCCACTTCTGGGAGGACTACGAGGCCATGGGCGGCCAGATCGTCCGGGAGGAGGAGTAATATGCGCTATACCATCTTTGGCGAATCCCACGGCCCGGCCATCGGCGTCACGCTGGAGGGGCTGCCCTCCGGGGTGGAGCTGGATCTGGACTTCATCCGCTCTGAGCTCAAGCGCCGGGCCCCGGGCCAGAACGCCACCTCCACCGCCCGGCGGGAGGCCGACGAGCCGGAGATTCTGTCCGGCGTCTTTGAGGGGAAAACCACCGGCACCCCTCTGTGCGCGATTATCCGCAACACCGACACCCGCAGCAAGGATTACAGCAAACTCCGGGACATGCCCCGGCCCGGCCACGCCGACTACACCGGACAGGTGCGCTACGGCGGCTGCAATGACTACCGGGGAGGCGGGCACTTCTCCGGGCGGCTCACCGCGCCCCTGGTGTTCGCCGGAGCGGTGGCCAAGCTGGTGCTGAAGGAGCACGGCGTCACCATTTCCGCCCATGTGTCCAACCTGGCGGGCATCCCCGACCCCACGCCGGAGCAGGCCCAGGCGGCCATTCTGGCGGCCAAGGGGGAGGGGGACAGCGTGGGCGGATGCGTCCGCTGCGCTGTGGAGGGTCTGCCCGCCGGGCTGGGCTCCCCCGACTTCGGCTGTAATGTGGAGGGCATCTTTGCCCAGTACCTCTTCGCCGTCCCCGCTGTGAAGGGCATTTCCTTTGGCGCGGGCTTCGCCCTGGCCTCCATGCGGGGCAGTGAGGCCAATGACCCCTTCTGCCTGGAGGGGGACCACGTGGCCACCGCCACCAACCACGCCGGCGGCGTCAACGGCGGCATCACCAACGGCATGCCGGTGGACTTTGAGGTGGTGTTCCGCCCCACCCCGTCCATCTCCAAACCCCAGCGGACGGTGAGCCTGTCCCGCATGGAGGAGACGGAGCTGGTGGTGGAGGGCCGCCACGACCCCTGCGTGGTGCTGCGGGCGGTGCCGGTGGTGGAGGCCGCCGCCGCCCTGGCCGCCTGTGAGGTGCTGGGGATTTAAAGAATTGGATTGTCTGGAAAAGGAGAGCGACAAAGATGAGTCAACTGGAGCAATACCGACAGGAGATCGACGCCATCGACCAAAAACTGGTGGACCTGTTCCTCCGGCGGATGGAAGTCACCGGCAAGGTGGGGGAGTGGAAGCAGCAGAACGGCGTGCCGGTCCTGGACGCCGAGCGGGAAAAGCGGGTCATCGCCGCCAAGACCGCCCTCACCGACGACCCGGCCCGCCGGGCCGATCTGGCGGAGCTCTATGAGACCATCATGGCCATCTCCCGCCGCCAGCAGCGCCACCTGGTGAAGGAGGGCACCGAGGACCCGGGCTACGCCGCCTACGCCGCCGCCCTGGCCGGGGCCCGGACGCCGGTGGAGCGCCCCCGGGTGGTCTATCAGGGGGAGCCGGGCTGTTACAGCGAGGAGGCCGCCGCCGGCTTCTTCGGTGAGGACGTGGACAGCAAGGGCTGTCCCTGGTTCTCCGACGTGTTCGCCGCCCTGGAGCGGGGGGAGGCCGACTACGCCGTGCTCCCCATCGAGAACAGCTCCACCGGCTCCATCCGGCAGGTGTACGACCTGCTGGCCCAGTACCGCTACTATGTGGTGGGGGAGTACGACGTGAAGGTGGAGCACTGCCTGATGGCCCTCCCCGGGGTGACCATGGCGGACATCCGCACCGTCTACTCCCATGAGCAGGGCCTCATGCAGAGCGAGGAGTTTTTGGACCAACACCGGGACTGGCGGCGGGTGCCCACCCTGGACACCGCGGGGTCGGCCAAGCAGGTGGCCGAGACCGGGGACCGCACCGCCGGGGCCATCTGCTCCCGCCGGGCTGCCCAGCTCTACGGCCTCAACATCCTGGTGGAGGGCACCAACTACAACTCCCTCAACCACACCCGCTTCGTGGTGGTCTCCCCGGTGATGGAGCTGCGGGAGCGCCGGGACAAGATCTCCGCCCTCTTCCGCCTACCCCACCAGAGTGGCTCCCTCCACCAGATTCTGACCCTCTTCGCGGTCCAGGGGCTGAACCTTCTGAAGCTGGAGTCCCGGCCCATTCCGGGGCGGAGCTGGGAGTACCTCTTCTTCCTGGAGTTTTCGGGGGACCTGCTCGCCCCCGGTATGGACGGAGTGCTCCACGAGCTCTCCCAACTCTCCAGTGAGATGCGGGTGCTGGGCAATTTCAAGGGGTACGAGCCATGAAGAACATCGTCCTGATCGGTATGATGGGCTGCGGCAAGTCCACGGTGGGGGCCCTCCTGGCTCAAAAGCTGGGGGTGGAGCTCATCGACACCGACGCCCTCATCGAGGCCCGGGAGGGCCGCACCATTCCCTGGCTCTTCCGGGAGCGGGGGGAGGACTATTTCCGCACCTGTGAGGAGCGCGTGGCCGGGGAGCTGGCCGGAAAAACCGGGCTTGTCATCTCCTGCGGCGGGGGGCTTCCCCTGCGGGAGGAGGCCATCCGGCCCCTCCACGGGAGCGGCACGGTGTTTTTTCTCTGCCGGGACCCGGGTGTTACTTACGACTCTGGCGTGCTGGGGGACCGGCCCCTGGCTCAAGAGGGCCGGGCGGCCTTTGTGGAGCGCTTCGTCCAGCGGGAGCCGGTGTACCGCCGCTGGGCCCATCATGTCATTTCCGATCCGCCGTCCCCCGAGGCGGCGGCCGACGCCATTCTGGAGGTGCTGAAGCTGTGAAATTCCTCATCATCAACGGACCTAACCTGAACCTGCTGGGCAAGCGGGAGCCGGGCATCTACGGCTCGGAGAACTACGAGAGCCTGTGCGCCCACCTGAAAGAGTTCGCCGCCGCCCATAACTCCACCGCCGACTGCTTCCAGTCCAACCACGAGGGGGCCATCGTGGACGCCATCCAGGAGGCCGACGGGGTATACGACGCCATCGTTATGAATCCCGGGGCCTACACCCACTACTCGGTGGCCATTCTGGACGCCCTGAAGGCCATTTCGGTGCCCTGCGTGGAGGTCCACATCTCCAACATCCACCAGCGGGAGGAGTTCCGCCACAAGAGCGTTACCGCCCCCGCCTGTGTGGGCCAGATCTGCGGCCTGGGCCTGTACGGCTACGAGGCCGCCATGAGTTACTTTCTCTCTCAAGAGAGAAAGTAACCTAAGAGAGCTTCCATTGAGCTGACTGTGAGCTTCCACAGAGTATAAAAAGGAGAAGAAAATGAAATATCCGGTTCCCCTGCCGCGCATCGGGATGCGGGTGGTCAAGACTGCCGTGTCGGTGATGTTGTCCTATGCACTGTTTGTCCCCTTCGGCCTCCTATACCGGGAGGAGCTGGGGGGCGTGCTGGGACAGCTGGGGCCGCTGTACGCCTGTATCGCCTGCATTATCTGCACCCAGAGCACCCTGGGCCAGACCTTTCAGCAGGGGATCTCCCGCCTCATCGGCGTGGTGGTGGGCGGAGCCCTGGGCACCGCCACTCTGCTGCTGGGGCCCGCGCTGGACAATCCCTGGGTAAAGGTGCCGGTGCTGGGCGCGGTGTGTGTGGCGGGGGTGTGGCTGTGCCTGCTCATCAAGCGGCCCACCGCCTGCGGCATGGCCTGCATCCTGCCCTGTGTCATCCTCATCACCGGCGTCACCGGGGTGACCCGGTACTACTACGCCGCCGCCCGTATCATCGAGACCATCGTGGGGCTGCTCATCGCCCTGGGGGTGAACGCCGCGCTGCCCGACCATCGCCCGGCACCTAAACAGAAGGGGGATACTGCTATGAATGTGGAACTGAACAATACGACCCGGAAACTCTGTGTCATCGGGGACCCGGTGCTGCACTCCAAGTCCCCCCTGATCCAGAACACCATGCTGAAAGCCCTAGGGCTGGACTATGTCTATCTCTGCCAGAGCGTGCCCCGGGGACGGTGCCGGGAGTGGCTGGAGTGCGCCAAATTCGCCGGGTATGCTGGCTTCAACGCCACCATGCCCCACAAGGAGGAACTGATCCCCCTGCTGGACGAGCTGGACGAGGACGCCCGGCTCATCGGCGCGGTGAATACCGTGTGCATCCGGGACGGCAGGACCTATGGCTATAACACCGACGGCGCGGGCTTTCTCCAGGCTCTGGCCGACGAGGGTGTGGAACCCGCCGGGACAGCGGTCACGGTGCTGGGGGCCGGGGGCGCCGCGAAGGCGGTGTGCCTGAAGCTGGCCCGGGCCGGGGCCCAAGTGACGGTGTGCAACCGCTCCCGGGAGAAGGCGGAGGCCCTCTGCGCCCACGACCCGGAGCACCTGACCGCCATGGGCTTTACGTCCGAGGAGCTCGCCGCCGCCGTCCAGGGGTGCCGGGTGCTGGTCAACTGCACCTCTCTGGGCATGGAGGGGACCGCGGGGCAGTTTGAGGACTTCGCCTTCCTGGACGCGCTGCCCCGGGAGGCCCTGGTGGTGGACCTCATCTACGCCCCTGCCCAGACGGAGCTCCTCCGCCAGGCCGACCTGCGGGGGCATCGGACCGCCAACGGCATGGGCCTTCTGGTCCACCAGGCAGTGCTGGCGCTGGAGCACTTCACCGAGACCAAGATCGACGCCGAGGAAATGAAAGAGCGCCTGAGTGAGGTGCTCTGAGGAAACGGAACACGGCCCCGCCGTCCAGACCGGACGGCGGGGCCGTTTGCTATGTTTCGGGTTCAAACAGTGCCCCGATGGGGACACCCAGCACCTGGGACAGACCGTAGAGCTCGATGTCGGTCACGGTGCGCTGCCGGTCCTCAATGCGGGAGATCGATCCCCGGCAGACATAGATCGCCATGGTCTCCAGCTTGTCCGACAGGGCCTGCTGACTCATGCCACGCTCCGTGCGCCGCCGCCGCACCTGGTTCACCACCAGATTTTTCTCCGCCCCGTCAATGATCCTGGCCATAGGACGGCACCTCCTCTCGTTGTCTTGACACAGAACAAAATCAAAGGTATACTCAATTTCAACAAAAAATGTCCTATCATAGGACAAAAGAGAAAAGTGAGTGGATAAAGGTGGGAGGAGGTGCCGGGATGCAGAGTGTGCGCAGCATTTTAAGAGGTGCGATGTGGGGGCTGTTTCTGGCTCTTTTGCTGGCGGCCCTTCTGTTGGGGAGCAGCTATATATCCCAGCGGCGGTGGGCGCTTCTGCTGGCTCTGGCGGCCCTCCCGGTTGTCTGGAAAGGCCTGCCCTGGCTGGCCCGCCGGATTTCCGCCCTGGGGACCGCGCGGGCGTGGTTGGTCCTCACGGTTCTCTGCCTGGCGATGAAGAGTGCCTGGGTGCTTTGGGCGCAGGTGCCGCCGGAGGGGGATTACGCCACCTACTGGAGCTATGCCCAGGCCCTGGCGGAAAAAGAAGTCCTGTCCTGCGGTCGGTACATGGCGCTCTTTCCCCATCTATTCGGCTACGCCTCCTTCCTCAGCTGGTTTATTGCCCTCCTGGGGCCCCTGCCGCTGCTGGCCCAGGGGCTGAATGTGGCCCTCACCGCCGTCAGCGGCGGTTTTCTCTTTTTGCTGGGACGGCGGTTCTGGGGGATGGAGGGCGGCGTGACGGCCTATCTGCTGTGGATTGCCTGCCCCTCTCAGACGGTGTACAATAGTCTCATTCTCTCCGAGCCCCTCTATACCGCCCTGCTCCTCCTCTTTTTATGGCTCATTACCGGGCCGCTGCCCCGGCGTTGGACCCGCTGTGCCCTGTTGGGACTGGGGGCGGGGCTGGTGCTGCGGTGGCTCAACGGCGTGCGGCCCATCGGGGCAGTGCCCCTCATTGCCCTCTTCCTGTGGCGATTTTGCCTGACCCCGGACGGACTGGGGGAGAAGGGCCAGCGGCGGCGGTGGGCGGCGCTGTTAGGAGTACTGCTGGCGGCCTACCTGGCCGCCGGTCCCCTGTGGGACAGCCATATCGCGGCCCGCATCGGGGAAGAGCCGTCTTCCACTCCGGGATACAGCGTGCTGGTGGGCTTCAACCCGGAGTCCGGCGGACAGTGGAACCAGGAGGACAGCGAACTGCTGTATTTTTACAGCGATGCGCCCGGGGCTACCGCCCAGGACGCCCAGCAGGCTGCGCTGGAGGCGGCCAAAGCGCGCATCGCCGGCGGCATGGACTTTTTGACCCTGTTCCGCGAGAAGATCCGAGTCTTTCTGGGCTCGGACAGTGCCTGCGTGGGCTATTGCAGCTCGGTGGTGCGCCATACAGAGGAGCTGAGCCTGGCCTGTGACGGGTTTTACTACCTGCTGCTCTTCCTGGCCGCCGTGGGCGGCGTGGCGCTGTGGCGGAGCGGGGAGAAGGGCGGAGCGCTGATATTTCCGCTCTATGTCCTGGGCCTCACCGCCGCGCAGATGCTGGTGGAGGTGGCTGGACGCTATCATTATTCCCTGCTGCCGGTGCTGATGCTGCTGGCGACGGCGGCACTGGCCCCGGGCAGGCAAAAAAATTTGAAAAACCGGCGGGAAAGCTCTTGACAGACGTCAGGTTTTCAGGTATCATAATCAAGCGCCTGTCAAAGGGTGCATTCTGCGATGATGCGGGAGATTGCGGCGTTTGCCGGTAACTTCCGCGGAGTATGTCCGAGCAAATCGGGCGGCTGAGAAGGTTCCGTACACAGCGTATGCTGTGCAGGGACGAAACCGGCTGCTTTTGCGCCGGTTTTCTTCGTGCCAAACGGCGATACGCACGGAAACGTGTACAGAAGATTCTCACCGTACGAAGCGTGCACGGAATACAGAACGTCACTTCGTATGTTTAAGGAGGAAACACCAATGGCAGCTCAGAAAGAAATGATCCGCATCCGCCTGAAGGCTTACGATCATCAGCTCATCGACCAGAGCGCTGAGAAGATCGTGGAGACCGCCAAGCGCACCGGCGCCACCGTGTCCGGCCCCATCCCCCTGCCCACCAAGAAGGAGGTCGTCACCATCCTTCGCGCTGTGCATAAGTACAAGGACAGCCGTGAGCAGTTCGAGCGCCGCACTCACAAGCGCCTGATCGACATCCAGAAGCCCTCCGCCAAGACCGTGGAGGCCCTGATGAGCCTGGAGCTCCCCGCCGGCGTCGAGATCGAGATCAAGCTGTAAGAGCAAGCGCAACCCCATTTCCTTAGTTTGTACCGCAGTCCGCCGCGTTTTGAGGCGGACGGGTCAAGTTGGCCGAGCAATGAGAGCCCGATGCTCAACTCGCCCAACCAATAACCTATATAAGGAGGAAAAAACATGGAAAAGGCCATCATCGGCAAGAAGGTCGGCATGACTCAGATCTTTGACGCCGAAGGTAAGGTCATCCCGGTCACCGTCATCGAGGCGGGCCCCTGCACCGTAGTGCAGAAGAAGACCGAGGAGAAGGACGGCTACACTGCCGTTCAGCTGGGCTACGAGGACGTGGCCGAGAAGAAGCTCACCAAGCCTGAGCTGGGCCATCTGAAGAAGGCTGAGGTCTCTCCCAAGAAGGTCCTGAAGGAGTTCAAGCTCTCCAACGCGGCTGAGATGAATGTGGGCGACGAGGTGAAGGTCGACGTGTTCGCCGAGGGCGACCGCGTGGATGTCACCGGCGTCAGCAAGGGTAAGGGCTACGCCGGCGTGGTTAAGCGCTACGGCGCCGGCCGTACTCCCATGAGCCACGGCGGCGGTCCTGTGCACCGTCACGCCGGTTCCATGGGCCCCGCTACCGATCCTTCCCGGATCTTCAAGGGCAAGATCGGCGCCGGCCACATGGGCTGCGACCAGGTCACCGTGCTGAACCTGGACGTGGTGAAGGTGGACCCCGAGCTGGGCATCATCGCCGTGCGCGGCGCCATCCCCGGCCCCAAGGGCGGCGTGGTGTACCTGCGCAATTCCGTCATCAACGTCAAGGCCAAGGGCGCTGCTGCCGGCATCAGCAACAACCCGCAGAAGGCGTCCGCCCGCGTCAATCCCCAGAAGGCCTCTGCGCGTAACCGCTAAAAGAAGGGAGAGATACCAAAATGCCTAAGGCAACTGTTGTTAACATGACCGGCGCTAAAGTCGGTGAAGTGGAGCTCTCCGACGCCATCTTCGGGATTGAGCCCAACCAGGTCGTGGTGCATGACGTGGTCAAGAACCACCTGGCCAACTGCCGTCAGGGTACCCAGAGCACCCTGACCCGCGCCGAGGTTTCCGGCGGCGGCATCAAGCCCTGGCGTCAGAAGGGCACCGGCCGCGCCCGTCAGGGTTCCACCCGCGCTCCCCAGTGGACCCACGGCGGCATCGTGTTCGCCCCCAAGCCCCGCGATTACAGCTACACCCTCAACAAGAAGGTGAAGCGTCTGGCTCTGAAGTCCGTCCTGTCCGCCAAGGCGGCCGAGGGTAACGTCATCGTGGTCGATGGCCTGAACCTGGACGAGATCAAGACCAAGACCATGCAGTCCTTCCTGAACGCCGTCGAGGCCGGCAAGGCCGTCGTGGTGACCAGCGAGGTCAACCAGAACGTGGTCCTGTCCGCCCGGAACATCCCCGGCGTGGTCACCACCACTGCTAAGATCCTCAGCGTTTACGACATTGTGAACGCCAACAAGTTTATCGTCGACAAGGCCGCCCTGGCCGTCATCGAGGAGGTGTTCGCGTAATGGCTACCGTCGCTTATGATATCATCAAGCGCCCCGTGATCACGGAGAAGTCCATGGCCCTGACCCAGGACCGGAAGTACACCTTCCTGGTGGCCAAGGATGCCAACAAGATCGAGATCGGCAAGGCCGTGGAGGAGATCTTCGGCGTGAAGGTCGCCAAGGTCAACACCATCAACATGGACGGCAAGGAGAAGCGCACCGGCCGTTACCCCGCTGGCCGCCGTCCTTCCTACAAGAAGGCCATCGTCACCCTCACCGAGGACTCCAAGACCATCGAGTTCTTCGAGGGCATGGTGTAAGGAGGTAAAGAGAAATGGCGATCAAGACTTATAAGCCCACTACCCCCTCCCGCCGCCACATGACCGTGTCCGCCTTCGAGGGGATCGACAAGAAGGCCAAGCCCGAGCGCAGCCTGACTGAGGTTCTGAAGAAGAACGCCGGCCGCAACAGCTACGGCCGCATCACCGTCCGCCACCGCGGCGGCGGCAACAAGAAGAAGTACCGCATCATCGACTTCAAGCGCGACAAGCAGGGCTCCGCCACTGTGGTCCGCGTGGAGTACGATCCCAACCGCTCCGCCAACATCGCCCTGATCCAGTACGAGGACGGCGAGAAGCGCTATATCCTGGCTACCGTGGGCATGAAGGCCGGCCACATCATCATGACCGGCCCCGACGCCGACATCCTGCCCGGCAACTGCCTGCCCATCGCCAACATCCCCCTGGGCACCCTGATCCACAACATCGAGCTGTACCCCGGCAAGGGCGGCCAGCTGGTCCGCGCCGCCGGTGAGTTTGCTCAGCTGATGGCCAAGGAGAACGGCATGGCTCAGGTCCGCCTCCCCTCCGGCGAGGTGCGTTATATCCGGCCCGAGTGCCTGGCCACCATCGGCCAGATCGGCAACATCGAGCACGAGAACATCCAGATCGGTAAGGCCGGCCGCAAGCGTCACATGGGCTGGCGTCCCACCGTCCGCGGCTCCGTCATGAACCCCAATGACCACCCCCACGGCGGCGGCGAGGGCAAGAGCCCTGTCGGTCGTCCCGGCCCTGTCACTCCTTGGGGCAAGCCCGCTATGGGTTACAAGACCCGCAAGGGCAAGAACCGCACTGAGAAGTTCATCGTCAAGCACCGTAACGCAAAGTAAGGAGGTTGTAAAACATGTCCAGAAGCATCAAGAAAGGCCCGTTTTGCGCCCCCGAGCTGCTGAAGCGGGTGGACGAAATGAACCAGACCGGCGAGAAGAAGGTCCTCAAGACCTGGAGCCGCTCCTCCACGATCTTCCCCGCCTTCGTTGGCCACACCTTCGCTGTGCACGACGGCCGCAAGCACGTGCCCGTGTACGTCACCGAGGATATGGTCGGGCACAAGCTGGGCGAGTTCGCCCCCACCCGTACCTTCCGCGGCCACGCTGGCGCCAAGTCCGGTAAGTAAGGAGGAGAGAATATGGAAGCGAAAGCTGTTCTGAAGTATGCCCGCATCTCTCCCCGCAAGGTCCAGATCGTCTGCGATCTGATCCGCGGCAAGAGTGTGGCTGAGGCCACCGCCATCCTGATGGCCACCCCCAAGGCCGCCTCCGAGCTGATGCTCAAGGTGCTCAAGAGCGCCGCGGCCAACGCTGAGAACAATCACCAGATGGACCCTGAGAAGCTCTACGTGTCCACCACCTACGCCGCCCCCGGCCCCATCATCAAGCGCATCATGCCCCGGGCTCAGGGCCGTGCGTACCGGATCAACAAGCGTACTTCTCACATCACCATCGGCGTGAGCGAGCGCTAAGGGAGGAGGAAAAACATGGGACAGAAAGTCAATCCCCACGGCCTGCGCGTGGGTGTCATTAAGGATTGGGACTCCCGCTGGTATGCTCGTAACGAGAAGGTCGGCGATCTGCTGGTCGAGGACAAGAAGATCCGCGATTTCCTGAAGAAGAAGCTCTACGGCGCCGGCGTGCCCAAGATCGAGATCGAGCGCGACAACGCCAAGGTCCGCATCTACCTGCACTGCGCCCGCCCCGGCATGGTCATCGGTAAGGGCGGCGAGGACATCGAGCGCCTGCGCCTGACCCTGGAGAAGATGATCGGCAAGAGCGTGGCTCTGAACATCGTCGAGGTCAAGAGCCCCGACATGAACGCTCAGCTGGTGGCCGAGAACATCGCCCAGCAGCTGGAGAAGCGCATCGGCTTCCGCCGCGCCATGAAGAACGCCATGGGCCGCGCCATGCGCATGGGCGCCCGCGGCATCAAGACTCAGGTGTCCGGCCGTCTGGGCGGCGCTGAGATCGCCCGCACCGAGCACTATCACGACGGTACCATTCCCCTGCAGACCCTGCGCGCCGACATCGACTACGGCTTCGCGGAGGCTGCCACCACCTACGGCCGCATCGGCGTGAAGGTGTGGATCTACAAGGGCGAGGTGCTGACCCAGACCCTGCGCACCACCCCCCGTACCCTGGACACCAAGAACTTCAAGGAGCGCTCCGACCGCCCCCGCCGCGACCGGCGTGACGGCGACCGCAAGGGCGGCTTCAACCGCAACGGCGGCTTTAACCGCAACGGCGGCCGTCCCCAGGGTGGCTTCAACAACAACCGTCCCCAGGGCGGTGCCCGTCCCCACGGCGGCGCCCGTCCCGCTGCTCCCAAGGAAGGAGGCTCCAACTAATGCTGCTGCCTAAGAGAGTGAAATACCGCCGCGTGCACCGCGGCCGCCTGAAGGGCAAGGCTATGCGCGGTAACACCGTGACCTACGGTGATTTCGGCCTGCAGGCCACCGAGCCCTGCTGGATCACCAGCAACCAGATCGAGGCCGCCCGTATCGCCATGACCCGTTACACCAAGCGTGGCGGTAAGGTCTGGATCAAGATCTTCCCCGACAAGCCCATCACCGAGAAGCCCGCTGAGACCCGCATGGGTTCCGGTAAGGGTTCTCCCGAGTACTGGGTGGCCGTGGTCAAGCCCGGCCGTGTGATGTTCGAGATCGCCGGCGTCTCCGAGGAGGTCGCCCGCGAGGCCCTGCGTCTGGCCTCTCACAAGCTGCCCGTCAAGTGCAAGATCGTGAAGAAGCAGACCGCCGAGACCGAGATTGGTGGTGAAGAATGATGAAGGCAAACGAAGTCCGCAAGATGAGCGCCGCTGAGCTGGAGAGCAAGCTGGGCGACCTGAAGAAGGACCTGTTCCAGCTCCGTCTTCAGCATGCCACCAATCAGCTGGAGAACCCCGTGAAGATCGCGGAGGTCAAGAAAGACATTGCCCGAGTCAAGACCATCCTGCGCGAGCAGCAGCTCGCTGGCCGATAATGTAAGAAGGAGGAATTATCATGGAGAACAGAACTTCTTCCCGTAAGACCAGAGTCGGCCTGGTGGTCTCTGACAAGATGGACAAGACCGTGGTGGTCGCCATCGCCGACCGTGTGGCCCACCCTCTGTATAAGAAGATCGTCAAGCGGACCTACAAGCTGAAGGCCCATGACGAGCAGAATGCCTGTGGCGTGGGCGACCGCGTCAAGGTCATGGAGACCCGCCCCCTGTCCAAGGACAAGCGTTGGCGCGTGGTCGAGATCATCGAGAAGGCGAAGTAAGGAGGTGCGGTCATGATTCAGCAGGAAACTTATTTGAAGGTGGCCGACAACACCGGCGCCAAGGAGATCAAGACCATCCGCGTGCTGGGCGGCTCCAAGCGTAAGTTCGGCAACATCGGCGACGTGGTCGTGGCTTCCGTCCGCAAGGCTCAGCCCGGCGGCACCGTGAAGAAGGGCGAGGTCGTGAAGGCTGTCATCGTCCGCTCCGTCCGCGGCGTGCGCCGCAGCGACGGCAGCTATGTCCGTTTCGACGACAATGCCGCCGTCCTGATCAAGGAGGACAAGAATCCCCGCGGTACCCGTATCTTTGGGCCCGTGGCCCGCGAGCTGCGCGACAAGGACTATATGAAGATCCTGTCCCTGGCTCCCGAAGTGCTGTAAGGGGGGTAACGAGACATGAATAAACTGAGCATTCGCAAGGACGACACCGTCATCGTCCTGTCCGGTAAGGACAAGGGCAAGCAGGGCAAGGTCCTGAACGTTCTCCCCAAGGAGAGCAAGGTGGTCGTGGAGGGCGTGAATATCGTCTCCCGCCACACCAAGCCCCGCAAGCAGGGCGACCAGGGCGGCATCATCAAGAAGGAAGCCCCCATCTACGCCTGCAAGGTGCAGAAGGTCTGCCCCAAGTGCAATAAGCCCACCCGCATCGGCCACAAGGTCGAGGGCGACAAGAAGGTCCGCATCTGCAAGAAGTGCGGCGCTGAGATCTAAGAGAGGAGGAGTGAATCGCAATGGCTGATAAGAAGGTTCCCAACCTGAAGAAGAAGTACCAGGACGAGGTCGCTCCTGCTCTGATGCAGAAGTTCGGCTACAAGTCCACCATGCAGATCCCCAAGCTGGACAAGATCGTGGTCAACTGCGGCTGCGGCGAGGCCCGGGACAACTCCAAGGTCCTGGAGGCCGTCGTGGGCGATCTGACCAAGATCACCGGCCAGAAGGCCATCATCACCAAGGCCAAGAAGTCCGTGGCTAACTTCAAGCTGCGTGAGGGCATGCCCATCGGCGCCAAGGTCACCCTGCGCGGCGACCGTATGTGGGAGTTCGTGGACCGCCTCTTCAACGTGGCCCTGCCCCGCGTGCGCGACTTCCGCGGCATTAACCCCAACGCCTTTGACGGCCGCGGCAACTACGCTCTGGGCGTGAAGGAGCAGCTGATCTTCCCCGAGATCGAGTACGACAAGATCGACAAGATCCGCGGCCTGGATATCGTGTTCTGCACCACCGCTCAGACTGATGAAGAGGCCAAGGAGCTGCTGACCCAGATCGGCGCTCCCTTCGCCCGCTAAGGAGGAGAACGTTAATGGCTAAGAAGTCTATGATCCTGAAGCAGCAGGCGGAGCCCAAGTTCTCCACCCGCCGCTACAACCGCTGCAAGATCTGCGGCCGTCCCCACGCCTACCTGCGGGACTACGGCATCTGCCGTATCTGCTTCCGCGAGCTGGCCTACAAGGGTCAGATCCCCGGCGTGAAGAAGGCCTCCTGGTAAGAACCAAACAACCCGTTTGCAACGCCGCGCCAGACGTGCTTGTCACGTCGGGCGCTTGCGTTGCGTGACGGGGAAAACGCCGTTCCCTCACGGCGTGGCCGTCTGGCGGCGGCCGCCGCACCGGCAGGTGCGTAAAACAAAATTCTCCGTTTAGGAGATAAACCCACCCGATAGTGCAAGTCGGACTGTGAAAAATGAATAAGGAGGCCCATTTCCGGCACCTTTGGTAGGGCAATCCTCCAAAAGTTCGGAAAGAAGCCAAATTTCCCTTTTCAAGCCGGGCTTTTCACTATATAATAGTTCCTTGGCAGACGGTTAAAAGGTCGGAGACCTGCGACCTCCGATACCTTGCCGCCTTAACGGACTTTCTCACGGGTCCGTAAATCAAAAAGGAGGGTAAAATCATGCATATTACCGATCCCATTGCGGATATGCTGACCCGCATCCGCAACGCGAACAACGCAAAGCATGACACCGTGGACGTCCCCGCGTCCAACATGAAGAAGTCCATCGCTCAGATCCTGCTGGATGAAGGCTATATCAAGAACTTCCAGCTGATCGACGACGGCACTCAGGGCGTGATCCGCATCACCCTGAAGTACGGCGCCGGTAAGGAGAAGGTTATCTCCGGTCTGCGCCGCGTGTCCAAGCCCGGCCTGCGCGTGTACGCTGGCGCTGATGAGCTGCCCCGCGTCATCCGTGGTCTGGGTATCGCTATCGTCTCTACGTCCAAGGGCGTCATGACCGACAAGGCTGCTCGTGCGGCTCACGTCGGCGGCGAGGTCCTTGCGTTCGTGTGGTAAGGGAGGGAGAAAGAATGAGCCGAATCGGAAGAAAGCCGATCTCCATCCCCGCCGGCGTGGACGTGAAGATCGATGGGAACGTTGTCACCGTCAAGGGCCCCAAGGGCACCCTGACCCGTGAGTTCCACCCCAACATGCACATCGCCCAGGAGGGCAACGAGCTGCTCGTTACCCGTCCCAACGATGAGAAGGAGAACCGCAGCCTG
Source organism: Clostridiales bacterium (assembly GCA_019418525.1). Lineage (GTDB taxonomy): Bacteria > Bacillota > Clostridia > Oscillospirales > Oscillospiraceae > Pseudoflavonifractor_A. The sequence continues at coordinate 10,674 of DYBS01000002.1, read as the reverse complement.
CACGGCCTGACCCGCACCCTGCTCCACAACATGGTCCTGGGTGTGACCGAGGGCTTCAAGAAGGAGCTGGACGTCAACGGCGTCGGCTACCGTGTGGCCATGGACGGCAAGAAGCTGGTCATGAACCTCGGTTTCTCCCACCAGGTCTTTATGGAGGGCCCCGAGGGCATCACCATCGAGACCCCCAGCGCCAACAAGATCGTCATCTCCGGCGCCAGCAAGGAGCAGGTCGGTCAGTTTGCCGCTGAAGTCAGAGAGAAAAGACCCCCTGAGCCTTACAAGGGCAAGGGTATCAAATACACCGACGAGGTCATCCGCCGCAAGGAAGGCAAGACCGGCGTCAAGAAGAAATAAGGAGGTGTGCCACTATGATCAATCGTCCCAATACCAAGGCGCAGCGGCTTAAGCGCCATAAGCGTGTCCGCTCCAAGATTTCCGGCACGCCCGAGCGTCCCCGTCTCAACGTGTTCCGCAGCGAGACCAACATCTACGCCCAGGTCATCGATGACGTGAGCGGCAAGACCCTGGTCTCCGCTTCTTCCCTGGAGAAGGGCTTCGAGGGCAAGGGCTCCAACTGTGAGGCCGCCAAGAAGGTGGGCCTGACCGTTGCCGAGCGTGCCAAGGCCGCCGGCATCAGCACCGTGGTCTTTGACCGCGGCGGCTATGTCTACCATGGCCGCGTCGCCGCTCTGGCCGAGGGCGCCCGCGAGGGCGGCCTGGAGTTTTAATAGGGGAGGAGAACGAACATGGCTAGATTTGAAAGAGAACCCAGCGAGTTCACCGAGAAGCTCGTTTCTCTGAACCGCGTCAGCAAGACCGTCAAGGGCGGCCGTATCTTCAAGTTTGCCGCCCTCATGGTGGTGGGCGACGAGAAGGGCCGCGTGGGCTTCGGCCTGGGCAAGGCCGCTGAGGTGCCCGAGGCTATCCGCAAGGGCATCGAGGATGCCAAGAAGAACATGTGCACCATCAGCCTGTCCGGCACCACCATCCCCCACGAGGTGATCGGTGAGTTCGGCGCCGGCCGCGTGATGCTCAAGCCCGCCGCTCCCGGTACCGGCATCATCGCCGGCGGTCCCGTCCGTGCCGTCATGGAGGCGGCCGGCATCCGTGACATCCGCGCCAAGTGCCTGCGCTCCAACAACCCGCAGAACGTGGTGTCCGCTACCTTCGAGGGCCTGAAGTCCCTGCGTTCCCCCGAGGAAGTGGCCCGGGTCCGCGGCAAGAGCGTCAGCGAGATCGTAGGTTAAGGAGGGCCGACCACAATGGCTAACATCAATATCAAGCTGGTCAAGAGCCTGAACGGCCGCATCGCCAAGCACAAGGCGACTGCCGAGGCTCTGGGGCTGCGCAAGATCGGCGATACCACCGTCCAGCCCGACAATGTCGCCACCCGCGGCAAGATCGCTCAGATCGGTTACCTGCTCCAGGTCACCGAGGAACAGTAATGGAGGTGCGCGATATGAAACTGCATGAACTGTCTCCCGCGCCCGGCTCTGTGAAGAAGGCTTACCGCAAGGGCCGCGGCAAGGGTTCCGGTAACGGCACCACCGCCGGCCGTGGTCAGAAGGGCCAGTGGGCCCGCTCTGGCGGCGGCGTCCGCGTCGGCTTCGAAGGCGGCCAGATGCCTCTGGCCCGTCGTCTGCCTAAGCGCGGCTTCCACAACATTTTTGCCAAGCGTCTGGAGAGCATCAACGTCTCCGCGCTGAACAAGTTTGACGACGGCGCGACCGTCAACGTCTGCGATCTCCTGGAGAAGGGGATCCTGTCCAAGTGTGAGCACGGTGTGAAGATCCTGGGCAACGGGACTCTGAACAAGAAGCTCATCGTTCGCGCCTCCGCGTTCTCCGCCTCCGCGAAGGAGAAGATCGTCGCGGCCGGCGGAAAGTACGAGGTGATCTAAGTGCTCGAGACCGTACGCAATGCCTGGAAGATCCCCGAGCTGCGCAAGAAGATCCTCTTTACCATCTTCGCGCTGCTGGTCTTCCGGCTGGGCTCCGCCGTGCCTGTTCCCTTTGTGGACGGTCAGCTCTTCGCCACTCAGATGAATGCCATGAACGGCACCATCTTCGGCCTGTTGGGCGCCATGAACGGTACGGCCTTTAGCTACGCCACGGTATTCGCACTGGGCGTGCAGCCCTATATCAACAGCTCCATCATCGTGCAGCTGCTGACCGTCGCCATCCCCGCTCTGGAGCGTCTCCAGAAGGAGGGCGGCGAGGAGGGCCGCAAGAAGATCGCGGCCATCACCCGCTACGTCACCGTGGCCATCGCCCTGCTGCAGGGCTTCGGCTACCTGACCCTGGTGCGCACCGCCGGCAGCAACATCCTGGACTTCGGCGGTCTGCCCGAGGTGTGGGGCTCCATCGTGATCATCCTCACCTTCACCGCCGGTTCCGCCTTTATCATGTGGCTGGGTGAGCAGATCACCGAGTTCGGCATCGGCAACGGTATCTCTATCATCCTGTTCGCGGGCATCCTGTCCCGCGGCCCCCGCATGATTCTGAGCATGATCACGGGCGTGCAGAACTGGGCCGCCGGCAATGACGGCGGACTCCACCCCGCGTTCATCCCCCTCATTATTATCGGCATGCTGATCATGGTGGTCTTCATCGTGTTCATCCAGAATGCCGAGCGCCGCATCCCCGTCCAGTACGCCAAGCGCGTGGTGGGCCGGAAGATGTACGGCGGCCAGTCCAGCCATCTGCCCCTGAAGGTGAACATGAGCGGCGTTATGCCCATCATCTTCGCCCAGGCTATCGCCTCCCTGCCCGCGACCATCGGCGCTTTCGTGCCCTCGGCCCAGGTGGAGGGCTCCGGCTGGAACACCTTCCTGAAAATCTTTGACACCACCAGCATCTTCTATATCGTGGTGTACTTCCTGCTGATCCTGGGCTTCAGCTACTTCTACTCCACCATGCAGTTCAACCCCGTGGAAGTGGCCAACAACCTGAAGAAGAACGGCGGCTTTGTGCCCGGCTTCCGGCCCGGCAAGCCCACCGCGGACTTCATCAGCAAGGTTCTGAACAAGATCACCTTCTTCGGTGCCATCTACCTGTCCATCATCGCCATCGCGCCCATTGTCACCGGCGCTCTGGTGGGCAGCAGCTCCCTGGCCATCGGCGGCACTTCCATCATCATTGTGGTGGGCGTCGCACTGGAGACGGTCAAGGCTATGGAGGCCCAGATGCTCATGCGGCACTACAAGGGCTTCCTGGAGTAAGAACGAGGTGTAAAGGGTATGAAGCTGATTCTGTTGGGCGCCCCCGGCGCCGGAAAAGGCACGCAGGCTGAGATCATCAGCCAGAAGCTCGGCATTCCCACCATCTCCACCGGCAACATCCTGCGGGCGGCTGTGAAGAACGGCACCCCCGTGGGCCTGCAGGCCAAGGCCTACATGGAGGCCGGCAAGCTGGTCCCCGACGAGGTCATCATCGGCATCATCCAGGAGCGCCTGGCTGAGCCCGACTGCGCTGGCGGCTATATCCTGGACGGTGTGCCCCGCACCATCGCCCAGGCCGAGGCCCTGGAGAAGGCCGGTATCACCTTTGACGCAGTGCTCTCCCTGGAGATTGCCGACAGCGTCATCGAGGCCCGTATGACGGGCCGCCGCACCTGCCACAGCTGCGGCGCCACCTACCACATCGTGGCCGCTCCTCCCAAGCAGGAGGGCGTGTGCGACAAGTGCGGCGGCGCGCTGGAGCAGCGCAAGGACGACCAGCCCGAGACGGTCAAGCACCGTCTGGAGGTCTACCATCAGGAGACCGAGCCCCTGAAGAACTTCTATGAGACCCGCGGTGTGCTCAAGACCGTTCCCGACGCGGGCGGCATTGAGGCTACCAACGAGGCCATTATGAAACTGCTGGGGAAGTGAGCGGAATGGATCTGATTTCCCTCAAATCTCCCCATGAGATCGAGCTGATGCGCCGGGCCGGGCGGATTACCGCCCAGGCCCGGGCATTGGCCGGCTCCCTGGTGCGTCCCGGCGTGTCCACGCTGGAGATCGACACTGAGGTGCGCAAATTCATCGAGAGCCAGGGTGCCAAGCCCTCCTTCCTGGGCTACGGGGGATTTCCCGGCTCCGCCTGCATCTCGGTGAATGAGGTGGTCATCCACGGCATCCCCTCCAAGAGCATTGTGCTGAAGGAGGGCGACATCGTCAGCGTGGATGTGGGCGCCTACATCGGCGGCTTCCACGGCGACTGTGCCGCCACCTATGCCTGCGGCGCCATCTCCCCCGAGGCCCAGCGCCTCATCGAGGTGACTGAGCAGAGCTTCTGGGAGGGCGTCAAGCTGGCCCGGTGTGGAAACCGGGTGTATGACATCTCCCATGCCGTGCAGCAGTATGTGGAAGCAAACGGCTACACGGTGGTGCGGGATTTTGTGGGGCACGGTGTGGGACGCAACCTGCACGAGGCCCCCGAGGTCCCCAATTTCGGGCCCGCCGGTCACGGTCCCCGGCTTCAGCCGGGCATGACCCTGGCGGTGGAACCCATGGTGTGTGCCGGCGACTGGCATGTGAAAGTGCTTAAGGACAAGTGGACCACGGTTTCGGCCGACGGTTCCCTGACGGCCCACTATGAAAACACCATCCTCATTACCGACGGCGAGCCTGAGATCCTCACCGTGACGGGAGACTGAGTATGGAGTTTGCGAAAGCCCAAATCGTACGTTCCCTGGCCGGACATGACCGGGGGGAGCTGTTCTGTGTCCTGGACATGGACGGCCCCTACCTGCTGTTGGCTGACGGGAAGCGAAGAAAGGCAGAGCGCCCCAAGCGGAAGAAGGCGATCCACGCCGCTTTCGCCGGGGCATTCCGGCACCCGGTCCTGGAGAAAGTCCAGGCCGGTCAGCAGGTGTCGGACAGCGAGTTACGGAGGGCGCTGGCCGCTTTCCGAGAGGATGCAAGGAGGGTATGACGCTTTGGCAAAAGACGATATGATCGAAGTGGAGGGCGTCGTGGTTGAGTCCCTTCCCAACACCACGTTCCGCGTGGATATCGGAAACGGTCACATTATTCTGGCCCACATCTCCGGCAAGCTGCGGATGAACTTCATCCGCATCCTGCCCGGCGACAAGGTGACGGTGCAGATGTCCCCCTATGATGTGACCCGCGGAAGGATCACCTGGCGCAGTAAGTAATAAGGCGTGCCGCCGGCGGAAGGCCGGGACGCGCAGAGCGACATGAGTTATGTCATGTCTGAGAGCCCGCAGGCTATCAGGAGGTAACGACAATGAAAGTTAGACCGTCCGTGAAGCCCATGTGCGAGAAGTGCAAGGTCATCAAGCGCAAGGGCAAAGTCATGGTTATTTGCGAGAACCCCAAGCACAAACAGAGACAAGGTTAATTAGGAGGTGCTGAAACAGTATGGCACGTATTGCTGGCATTGACCTGCCGAAGGATAAGCGGATCGAGATCGGCCTGACCTATATCTTTGGCATTGGGCGCACCAGCGCCAATAAGATCCTGGCGGAGACCGGGATCAACCCCGACACCCGCGTGAAGGACCTCACCGATGAGGAGGAGGCCAAGCTGCGTGAGTGCATCTCCCACAACTACACTGTGGAAGGCGACCTCCGCCGCGATGTGGCGATGGATATCAAGCGTCTGACCGAGATCGGCTGCTACCGTGGCATCCGTCACCGCAAGGGCCTGCCGGTCCGCGGCCAGCGCAGCAAGACCAACGCCCGTACCCGCAAGGGTCCCAAGCGCACCGTCGCGAACAAGAAGAAGTAAAGGAGGGATAAGCAATGGCTGCGAATACCAAGGGTAAGAAAGTGATCCGCAAGCGCCGCGAGCGCAAGAACGTGGAGAAGGGCCAGGTGCATATCCGCTCTTCCTTCAACAACACTATGGTCACCGTGACCGATATGGGCGGCAACGCCCTGTCCTGGGCCTCCTCTGGCGGCCTGGGCTTCCGTGGCTCCCGTAAGTCCACCCCCTTCGCCGCTCAGACCGCCGCCGAGACCGCCGCTAAGGCTGCCATGGAGCACGGCCTGAAGACCGTCGAGGTCTACGTGAAGGGCCCCGGCGCCGGCCGTGAGGCCGCCATCCGCGCTCTGCAGGCCGTGGGCCTGGAGGTCACCCTGATCAAGGACGTGACTCCCATCCCCCACAACGGCTGCCGTCCGCCCAAGCGTCGCCGCGTGTAAGAGAAGGAGGAAACTGATATGGCAAAGAATATGCAGCCGATCGCCAAGCGCTGCCGTGCGCTGGGCATTTCTCCTGCCGCGATGGGCTATGCCAAGAAGGAGAGCAACCGCAATCCCGGCGGTCAGATGCGCAAGAAGAAGAGCGAGTATGCTCTGCAGCTGTCTGAGAAGCAGAAGGTCAAGTTTGTCTACGGCATCATGGAGAAGCAGTTCCGTATGTACTATGAGAAGGCTGCCCGGATGCCCGGTAAGACCGGCGAGAACCTGCTGGTCCTGGTGGAGCGCCGCCTGGACAACGTGGCGTACCGCCTGGGCTTCGCCATGACCCGCCGTGAGGCCCGTCAGCTGGTGGGCCACGGCCACTTCACCGTCAACGGCCACCGTGTGGACATCCCCTCCTACCTGGTCAAGCCCGGTGACGTCATCGAGGTCCGCGAGGCCAGCCGTTCTTCCGTGAAGTTTAAGCGCCTGACCGGCGAGGACGCCCCCTCTGTGCTGCTGCCCAAGTGGCTGGAGCGGGAGAAGAACTCCCTGAAGGGTACTGTGGTTCAGATGCCCGAGCGTGCGGACATCGACCTGCCCATCGAGGAGCACCTGATCGTCGAGCTGTACTCCAAGTAAGAGAGAGCGTACCCTCGATTATTGGTGAGCTGTAATTCCAGGCGGCGGGCTGCCCGGCCCGCCGCTGCGAAAAGGAGGGTAACACATGGTAGAAATCGAAAAGCCGCGCATCGAATGTGTGGAAAACCCCGCAGACGGTTCCTATGGCAAGTATGTGGTAGAGCCGCTGGAGCGCGGCTACGGCATCACGCTGGGTAACTCCCTGCGCCGCATCCTGCTCTCTTCTCTGCCTGGCACCGCGGTGACTTCGATCAAGATCGCCGGTGTACAGCACGAGTTCACGACCATTCCCGGTATCAAGGAGGACGTCACCGAGATCGTCCTCAACGTCAAGCGCATCATCGCCAAGCTCCACTGCGAGGGCGTGAAGACCGTCTATATCGAGGCCAACGGCGAGTGTGAGGTCACCGCCGGCGACATCAAGGCCGATGGCGAGGTGGAGGTCCTCAACCCGGAGCTCCACATTGCTACCCTGGGCCCCGATGCCAGCCTCAACATGGAGCTGACGCTGTCCCACGGCCGGGGCTATGTGCCCGCCGATCGGAACAAGCCCGCCCAGATGGTCATCGGCCTCATTCCCGTGGATTCCATCTACACCCCGGTCCGCAAGGTCAACTACACCGTCGAGCCCACCCGCGTGGGTGATCAGACGGACTTTGACAAGCTGACCCTGGAGGTGTGGACCAACGGCACCATCACCGCCCGGGACGCGGTGAGCCTGGGCGCCCGGATCCTGTGCGACCACTTTGTCCTCTTCACCGACCTCTCTGAGACCATGGGCTCCAAGTCCACGGTGGTGGAGAAGAGCGAGGCGCAGCGGGACAAGGTTCTGGAGCTGACCATCGAGGAGCTGGACCTGTCGGTCCGTTCCTTCAACTGCCTCAAGCGCGCCAACATCAACACGGTGGAGGACCTGATTTCCAAGACCGAGGACGAGATGATGAAGGTGCGCAACCTGGGCCGCAAGTCCCTGGAAGAGGTCATCAACAAGCTGGCCATGATGGGTCTGTCCCTGGCCAGCGAGGAGAACAACTGATCCCGGCCTGAAAAGCCGGTTCGGAGAGGCAGTCCGGGGGCATGTAACGTCCCCTCCCGGATACGCCTGCGGCGATGCCGCCCCTTACGGGGGGCGGCGCCTCTCAGAGGGGCAGATAACCCCTCAGGACGAATTTACACTGGATTTCGCCAGGCGAAATACCGATAGGAGTTGACTCACATGTCCGGATATCGTAAACTGGGCCGTCCCACCGATCAGCGTATGGCCATGCTCCGCGCCATGACCACCTACCTGCTGGAGAACGGTCAGATCAAGACCACCCTGAGCCGTGCCAAGGAAGTCGCCCCCATGGCTGAGAAGATGATCACCCTGTCCAAGAAGGCTAACCTGGCCTCTTACCGGCAGGCCCTGTCCTTCCTGACCAAGGAGGACGTGGCGAAGAAGCTCTTCGATGAGATCGGTCCCAAGTACGCCGAGCGCAACGGCGGCTACACCCGCGTGGTGAAGATCGGTCCCCGCCGCGGCGACGCCGCTGAGATGGCGATCGTTCAGCTGGTGTAAGAAAGTGAGCCAAATCCCCCGCCTTACGGCGGGGGATTTTTTGCGTCCGGGGCGAGGCAAGGGTTGGACATGGCAATTTGGGCGGGCCTATGTTATCATAGACACAATGAGCAACTGCGGGGCAAGGCCCCGATGAGATAGGAGCAGCGATATGAGAAAACTGGTCGTGGGCATTTTGGCCCATGTGGACGCGGGCAAGACCACCCTGTCGGAGGCCATGCTCTACGAGAGCGGCTCCATCCGCAAGCTGGGCCGGGTGGACCACGGGGACGCCTTTCTGGACACCGAGCGCCTGGAGCGGGAGAGGGGCATCACCATCTTCTCCAAGCAGGCCATGTTACCCCTGCCCGAGTGTGAGATCACTCTGCTGGACACCCCGGGGCATGTGGACTTCTCCAGCGAGATGGAGCGCACCCTCCAGGTGCTGGACTGCGCGGTGCTGGTCATTAGCGGCACCGACGGCGTGCAGGGCCACACCCGGACCCTGTGGCGGCTGCTGGAGCGCTACGGCGTGCCCACCTTCATCTTTGTGAACAAGATGGACCTGGACGGGGCGGACCGGGACGCCGTGCTCTCCGACCTCCGCCAGCGCCTCAGTGGCGGCTGTGCCGACTTTGGAATGTTGGAGGACCCGGACACCCTGGAGGAGATCTCCCTCGCCGACGAGGGGGCCATGGAGGAGTATCTGGAGCGTGGGACGCTCTCCGACGACACCCTCTCCGCCCTCATCGCCGCGCGGAAGGTGTTCCCCTGCTGGTTCGGCTCGGCGCTGAAACTGGAGGGTGTGGGGGAGCTGCTCGCCGGACTGGAGCGCTTCGCCCCCCGGCTGGCGTGGGGGAGTGCCTTCGCCGCCAAGGTCTACAAGATCGGCCGGGACGCCCAGGGAGCGCGGCTGACCTATCTGAAACTGACCGGCGGCACGCTGAAGGTGAAGGACAGCATTTCCGGCACCACCGACAGCGAGGCGTGGAGCGAGAAGGTGGACCAGATCCGCCTCTACTCCGGGGCGAAATTCCGCACCGCCGACCGGGTGGAGGGGGGCCAGGTCTGCGCCGTCACCGGACTGAGCCGCACCTGGCCGGGCCAGGGCCTGGGGGAGGAGCCCGACTCCCCGCCCCCGGCGCTGGAGCCGGTGCTGACCTACCGCCTGCTGCTGCCCGAGGGCTGTGATCCCCACACAGTGCTCCCCAAGCTGCGGGCCCTGGAGGAGGAGGACCCCCAGCTCCATCTGGTTTGGAACGAGGCTCTGGGGGAGCTCCATGTCCAGCTCATGGGCGAGGTGCAGCTGGACGTGCTCCGCTCGGTCATCCAGGAGCGCTTCGGTCTGGCGGTGGACTTTGACGCGGGGAATATCGTCTACAAGGAGACCATCGCCGCCCCGGTGGAGGGCGTGGGCCACTTCGAGCCCCTGCGCCACTACGCCGAGGTCCACCTCATTCTGGAGCCGGGGGAGCGGGGGAGCGGCGTCACGGTGGCCACGTCCTGCTCAGAGGACCAGCTGGACCGCAACTGGCAGCGGCTCATTCTGACGCACCTCCTGGAGCGGGAGCACCCCGGCGTCCTCACCGGCTCCCCCCTCACCGATGTGAAAATCACCCTGGCCGCCGGCAAGGCCCACCTGAAGCACACCGAGGGGGGCGACTTCCGCCAGGCCACCTACCGGGCGGTGCGCCAGGGCCTGATGAAGGCGGAAAACATCCTCTTGGAGCCCTGGTACGACGTGCGCCTGGAGCTGCCCGCCGCCCTGGTGGGGAGGGCCATGACCGATCTGCAGCAGATGGGCGGCCAGTGTGAGCCCCCTGAGACCGTGGGGGAGGAGGTGGTCCTCACCGGCTCCGCCCCGGTGGCGGCGCTGCGGGGCTACCAGCGGGAGCTGACGGCCTATTCCAAGGGCCAGGGGCGGCTGTTCTGCACCCTCCGGGGGTACGAGCCCTGCGCCGATCAGGAGGCCGTGGTGGACGCTCTGGGCTACGATCCGGAGCGGGATGTGGACAATCCCCCCGACTCGGTGTTCTGCGACCACGGCGCCGGTGTGGTGGTCAAGTGGGACCAAGTGGAGGAGCGGATGCATTTACCGGCCTGTCTGGCGCCGGAGCGGCCGGAGGAGGAAGCCACCGCGGCCCAGCCGGTGCGCCTGAGCCGTCCCGGGCCCTCCCTGGAGCAGGACAAGGAGCTCCAGGCCATCTTTGAGCGCACCTACGGCAAGGTGGAGCGGGAGGCCTTCCGGCCCCAGCCCAAGCCCGCCCGCACCAGCCTGGACGAGGGGAAGTACAACATCCAGGCCCAGAATCTGGGCCCGGAGTACCTGCTGGTGGACGGCTACAACATCATCCACGCCTGGGACG
>DYBS01000199.1:3274-4320 GCA_019418525.1 Clostridiales bacterium | reverse complement strand
CTCTTCGGCTGCGGCGGCGACCGGGACGCCACCAAGCGCGCCCCCATGGGCGAGATTGCGGCGGCGCTCTCCGACTATGTGGTCCTCACCAGCGACAACCCCCGCAGCGAGGACCCCCACGCCATTCTCCGGGATATTTTAAAGGGGATGACCGGCTTCGACACTCCCCGCCTGGTGGTGCCCGACCGGCGGGAGGCCATCCGGGCAGCCCTCTCCTTGGCCCGGCCGGGGGACGTGGTGCTGCTGGCCGGGAAGGGCCACGAGACCTACCAGGAGGTGAACGGCTCCTTCCGCCACCTGGACGAGCGGGAGGAGGTGGCCGCTTTCTTCGCAGAGGAGCAGGCCGTCCCCGCCATGGCAAAAAGGGGAGAGGACCCCGGACACCCCCGGGATATTTCGTGATATTTCAGGTAGAAATCAGCCGCTGTGTGTGATAAAATACCTCCTTGTGATTCCTGTAATTTTTGTTTCAAGAGAGGTATGGAGGTTCAAAGAATGGATGTACGCGTGATTTTCAGCATGGTGCTGAGTTTTGTGGTGGCCGCTGTGGCGGGCCGCTTCCTCATCCCTGCTCTGCGGCGGCTCAAGGCGGGGCAGTCCATCAAGGAGATCGGTCCCACCTGGCATATGACCAAGCAGGGCACCCCCACCATGGGCGGTCTGATGTTCATTTTGTCCATGGCGGTGGTGCTGGTCGTGCTGGGCTGGAAAGATATCGCCTCCGGGCGGCTGGGCGGCCTGTTCACCTATCTTTTTGCCCTGGTGTTCGGCGCGATCGGATTCCTGGACGACTATATGAAGGTGAAGAAGAAGGAAAATACCGGCCTCACCGCCGGACCCAAGTTCCTGCTGCAGCTGGCGGCAGCGGTGGTGTTCACCATCCTGCTGCGCAATGAGGGCTACCTCACTGCCGACCTATACATCCCCTTTGTCAATGTGACCTTCCAGATCCCCTGGGTGGTTTACATGGTCTTTGCCGCCTTTGTGATGGTGGGCACCGTCAACGCGGTGAACATCACCGACGGCATCGACGGCCTCTCCAGCAG
>DYBS01000199.1:0-3235 GCA_019418525.1 Clostridiales bacterium | reverse complement strand
CCGTGGCAGCCTCTGTCTGGGGCCGCTCGGACATCAGCCTCATCGCCGGTGCGCTGGTGGGGGGACTGCTGGGCTTCTTGATCTACAATTTCCACCCCGCTAAGGTCTTTATGGGTGACACCGGATCCCTCTTCATGGGCGGTATGGTGTGCGGTCTGGCCTTCGCGCTGGATATGCCCCTGATCCTCATCCTGGTTGGCATCATCTACATCGCCGAGACCCTCTCAGACATTATCCAGGTGACCTATTTCAAGCTCTCCCACGGCAAGCGCATTTTCCGTATGGCCCCGCTGCACCACCACTTCGAGATGGGCGGCTGGAGCGAGGTGAAGCTGGTGGCGGTGTTCACCAGCGTGACGGTGGTGTTCTGCCTGCTGGCCTGGCTGGGTGTGATGAACCGTTATCCCCTTTGATCCCCGCGCCGGGGCCACGCAGTAAGGAGGCGATCCCTTGTCCCGAACCCGTAAACGCGACCTGACCATGGAAGAGCAGCTGGCCCGAGGGCCGGTGGACCTGCCCTTCCTGATGCTGGTGGTGATTCTCACTGCGGTGGGAGCTATCACGGTCTTTTCCGCCTCCTTTCCCACCGCCATCAACGAGGGAAAAGATCCCGCCTACTATTTTATCCGGCAGGCGGGCTTTGGTGGCTTCGGGTTGGCGATCATGTTTTGTATCAGCAAGATCAACTACCAGCGCTTTCGCTGGATGTCGGCCTTTGTGCTGATCATCTCCATCATCCTGCTGGTGCTGGTACTCATTCCGGGCATTGGCGTGGTGAGAGGCGGCGCCCGGCGCTGGATCCGGTCCATCGGCCCGATTCCCCAGTTCCAGCCCTCGGAGATCGCCAAGGTGGGCGTCATCATGTACTTTTCCGCCCGGCTCTCCAAACGAAGTCAGAGAAAGCCGCTCCAGTTCAACCGCCGGTCCTATCTCTACGCCCCGGCCTCGTTTCTGGAGCGCACCGGCCTGTTTGAACTGGTACCCTACGGCCTCATTCTGGGGCTGGTGACCCTGCTGATGCTGCGGGAGCCCCATATGTCGGGCACCATCCTTATTCTGGTCGGCGGCGCGGCGGTGCTCTTTGCCAGCGGGATCAACCTCTTCTGGCCGCTGTTGGTCGGAGGCTTGGGTGCCGGTGCACTTACCCTTATTGGACTCTTTACCCCCTACATGAGAGATCGGCTTGACACCTGGCTCAATCCCTGGGGGGACGTGAGTGACAAGGGGTTTCAGATCACCCAGTCCCTGATGACCATCGGTTCGGGCGGCTTGCTGGGCGTGGGCCTGGGCAAGGGACGGCAGAAGTTTGCCTTCCTGCCGGAATCGGAGAATGATTTCATTTTTGCAGTGGTCTGCGAGGAGCTGGGTTTGGTGGGAGCTTGTGTGATCCTGTTCCTCTTCGCCCTTCTGGTGTTGCGGGGATTCTGGATCGCTGTCCACGCCCGGGACCGGTTCGGCGCGCTGCTGACGGTGGGCGTCACTACACTGCTGGCGGTCCAGGTCTTTCTAAATATCGCGGTAGTCACCAATCTGCTGCCCACCACCGGCATCTCCCTGCCCTTCTTCAGCTACGGAGGCACGGCATTGATGATCCAGCTGGCCGAGATGGGCATGGTGTTAAGTGTATCAAGACAGATCCCGGCATCCAAACAGGGGTGACGGGAAGATATGGAGTGATAGACAGATGAACGTACTCTTTACCTGCGGCGGCACCGCCGGACACATCAACCCCGCCGTGGCGCTGGCCCGGCTCTTCCAGCTCCGGGACCCGGACTGCAAGGTCCTCTTCGTGGGGGCCGACGGGGGCATGGAGAACCGCTTGGTGCCCAAGGAGGGCTATGACATCCGCACCGTGACCATCACCAACTTCCGCCGCTCCTTCACCCCGGCGGCCATCGGCCACAACCTCAAAACCGTGGTGAACATGGGCCGGTCCAAGGGCCAGGCCAACCGCATCCTGAAGGAGTTCAAGCCCGACCTGGTGGTGGGCACCGGCGGCTACGCCTCCTACCCGGTGGTACACGCCGCGGCGGCCAAGGGCATCCCCACCGCCGTCCACGAGTCCAACGCCGTGCCGGGCCTCACCACTAAGACCCTCTCCAAGGTGGTGGACGTGGTGATGGTGGGCTTTGAGGAGAGCCGCAGCCACTATGAAAACCCGGAGAAGGTGGTGGTCACCGGCACTCCGGTGCGGGGTGACTTCTTCCAGTACACCCGCAAGGAGGCCCGGGAGAAGCTGGGCATCGCCGACGACCGCCCGGTGGTGGTGTCGGTGTGGGGCAGCCTGGGCGCAGCGGTGATGAACCGGCAGATGGCCGACTTTATCGCCCTGGAGTGCAAGGGCGGGGAGCCCTTCCACCACATCCACGGCGCGGGCCGGGATTTTGAGAACATCAACAAGACCCTCACCAGTCTGGGTGTGGACCTGAAGGCCCACCCCTCCATTGACCTGCGGGAGTACATCTACGACATGCCGGTGGTGATGGCGGCGGCCGACCTGGTGCTCTGCCGGGCGGGCGCCTCCACCATCTCGGAGCTCACTGCCATCGCCAAGCCCTCGGTGCTGGTGCCCTCTCCCAACGTGGTGGCCGATCACCAGACCAAGAACGCCCGGGTGCTGTCCGAGGCCGGCGGCGCGGTGCTGCTGCCGGAGAAGGACTGCTCAGCCCAGAAGCTCTATGAGACCACCTTGGACCTCCTCACCCACAAGGAGAAGCGGGACGCCATGGGTACCGCCCTGCGGCACATGGCGGTGCCCGACGCCAGCGAGCAGATTTACCGCACTCTGATGGACCTGGTGCGCCGCAAACAGGGATAAGCACCCCCAAACCTCCCCGGCATAGGATGGAGCAAGACTGACCGAGGAGGAACAGCCATGCAAACAATCATCGTGGAGGGCGGACGCCCTCTGGTGGGAGGCGTGGAGGTCCACGGGGCCAAAAACAGCGTCTTACCCATCCTGGCCGCCGCCATTCTGGCGCCGGGGAAGAGCGTGATCCACAACTGCCCGCCCCTGTCGGACGTGGCGGCCTCGCTGGACATCCTGCGCCACCTGGGCTGCCGGGCGGAGCAGCACGGGACCGACATTGAGGTGGACGCCACCACCCTCACCGGCAGCAGCGTCCCCGATGCTCTCATGCGGGAGATGCGCTCGTCGGTGATCTTCCTGGGGGGCATTCTGGGCCGGACGGGAGAGGCGGAGCTCACCTTTCCCGGCGGCTGCGAGCTAGGCCCC
>DYBS01000198.1:1404-4332 GCA_019418525.1 Clostridiales bacterium | reverse complement strand
GGAGGTGGTCACGCCGTCGGTGGCCTTGTCCCGGGTGACGATGTGGCCCAGAAAGACCGCCTCCCCGCCGATGGTGAGGCGCAGCTCGCTGCCCAGCTCACAGGGGAGCTCCGGGAGGTTTTTGTCGTTGGGGGTGACCAGCTCGGCCTCGATCTGGCGGGAGACCCGGCGGATGCTCCCCGACCAGGTCAGGGTGGACACCCGCTGCGTGACGTCGGTCCCCGTCCCGCCCGGCGGGGTGATGGTCAGTCGATAGTCGGCCAAGAAGATCTCCTTTCCGGGACGCAAAACGCCCCGCCTTGTCTCACCTTGACAAAGCGGGGCGGGATGGTATAATGGAGACAGAAAAGGGCGCTGTTGCGACGGTCAGCCCTCTATACGCTCAACTTACGTTGACCGCTCGGGTGGCTTCCGGGCGGTCAACACGCTTTTGGGGATATGGAGATCATCACCGCAAGGATGATGATGAAACACACCGCGAAGCGCAGGGCTTTCGCCCGGCGTCCGTCTCCCATCTGCATCACCTCCCTTCTCAGGGAAGTGGCTGACCGCCTTGTCACGCTTCGAGGCCTCCGCGACGGCACACTGCTCACCGCCGCGCGAAAAACACCTTTGGCCTGCGGCCAAACTGCTTTTTCGTCTGCACGGTTCGCTGTGCGCCTGCTCCCGGCCTCTCTGCGCTTCTATGCAACAGCGCCCGCCCCCGAAGGGGCGTTTCTATCCTACCATACGCGCCGCGTTTTGTCTATGTTTGTCGCTGTACCGCCCTACCGGGCGGTTTTTTGCTGCCTTACGGCAGCTCGCCCCGGGGCGGGATCTGGAGGACCTGGCCGGGGTAGATAAGGTTGGCGTTCTGGATCTGGTTGTAGGAGGCCAGCGACCAGGCCAGTGTCCCGTCGCCGTAGAATTTCCGGGCGATGCCCCAGAGGGTGTCGCCGCTCTGGACGGTGGTCACCCGGGCCGTGGACGCGCCGGTGGCGCTGTCCCGGGTGGTCGCGGCGGAGGCGGAGCCCTGGGCGGGCAGCGCGGGGGTGTCGGGCCGCCGGTACTGCCGCAGGGTGATGTCGGCGTAGAGGTCGTTGGTGCCGTCCTGCTCCCGGTAGGCGATCCCCTCCAGCAGCACGGCGGCGTTGACCGGCGTGTCGCTGACCAGGAAGCGCAGCACCGTGCCTTTGTCGGTCCACTTCTCCAGCTGCTCCAGGTAGACCCAGGGGTTGGTCCCGGCCCCCGGAGAGAGGAACGGGTAGTCGTGGGCGGGCAGGATGCAGTCGGTGAGGGTGGTGGAGCCCATCTTGGTGCCGCCGAAGAAGTTGAGGTCCCCCAGCTGGTCCACCGTCACGGTCTCGATGGCGGCCTCGTGGGGCCACTGGTAGGAGGACGGGGTGACAGGGAGCACCAGCTCCACCCCGGCGCTCTCGTCCAGGAGGGTGATGTACCGCTTCATCGCACACCTCCCTGGGCGGCCAGCTCGGCCCGGCGGAGGATGGCGGCGGCCACGGCGTCGATGTCGCTCTCCTGGCGGACGATGAACTGGTTGCCGGTGACGGTCACCGACCCGAACGCGCCGCCCTGGCGGTCCATGGCCCGGGCCTCCCGGGCGGTGAGGACCCGCTCTCCCTGGTGGAGGATGGCGGCGTAGTTGTCATAGGGCACCCGGTCCAGGCCGTAGGCGAAGCCGGAGCGGCTGGAGCCCGCCTGTTCCAGGTGGGTCAGGAGGGACTTGCCGAAACTCATGGCGTCGCCCACCGTGTAGGTGGCCCCGGAGCCGGACAGGCCGGTTTTCTGTGCGCCCTGCTGTTCCAGCATGCCGAATATGCCGGAGGCCACCGAGCCGCCCTGCCCCTTGCTGAGCGCCTGCTGTTTTTCCAGCTCATTGCGCCAGCCGCCCAGGGCCGCGGTATTCTCCCGGATGGCGGTGATCTGATCCAGCTCGGTCTCGTGGAGCAGCTGATACTGGTCGCTGCTCTCATAGGCCGCGGTGGCCAGTGCTTCCGCTTCGTCCCGCAGGCTGGCCATTTTCAGACCGGCCTCTTGGTTTCCGTCCTCATAGGCGGCGGAGGCGTCGATGAACTCGTCGCGCATCCGCTCCAGTTCGGCCTGCTGCTCCCCGCCGAAGAGGGTGGTGTCCTCGCCCAACAGCACGGCGGAGAGGGCCTCCCGGGTGTAGCGCTCGCCCAGGTTTTCCATATAGGCGGCGTTTTCTCCCTCGATACGGTTCAAATTCTCCACCGCCTGCCCCAGCAGGCCGCCATAGGCAGAGATCTCCGCCTCCAGTCCGCCGGAGCGGGTGGAATTGTAGCCCTCTCCGTAGGCGTTGTTGAGCTCGGTCTGGGTGTCGGCCAGGGTGGAGCTGAGGCCGGAGAAGGTGGTGGACATCTGCTCCATGGCCCCGCTATACGCCTCCACCATGCCCTGCTGGAGGATATCCGCGGCCTTCCTGCCGTTGATCTCGCCCTTGGAGATCATGTCGTAGATCTCCCCCTGGGTCTTGCCCAGGGCCTCGGAGAGCATCCCGATGGCGTCCACGCCGCGGTCCTGGAAGATGTTGAGGTACTCCAGGGTGGCCTTGCCGGAGGAGTTCATCCGGCTCATGGCCCGGGCCATCTCGGTCATGTCGGAGGCGGTGACGCCCACGGCGCTGCCCGCGTCGCCGATGGCCTCCATCAGCTCCAGCATCCGCTCCGGCGAGTCACCGAAGCCGGTGGCCAGGGCCCGGGACATGTCGGTGAGGTCGCTGTACTCCATGGGGGTGGCGGCGGCCATGGTGCGCAGGTCGCTGAGGTACTGGTCGCCCACTCCCTCGCCCAGTAGGCGGTTGAAGGCGATGGCGTCCAGCTCCCGCTGGGCGGCGGTGTCCGAGCCGGAGGAGATCCCTTCCTCCCGGGCCGAGGCCCCGGCCTCTACCAGGCCGCTGTAATAGCTCTTGAA
>DYBS01000198.1:0-1394 GCA_019418525.1 Clostridiales bacterium | reverse complement strand
GCCTCGTCCTCGGTGGCAAAGGCCTCGGACTGGCCCGAGACCAGTCCGGCCAATCCTCCGGCGGCGGCGCCGATGGCGATGCCCTGGGGCCCGAACACCGAGCCCATGGTCCCGCCGGAGATGGCGCCGGAGAGGATGCCGGAGATACGCCGGGCCTGCGACTCCCCCATGGCGCTGCTGAGGTAGGAGTTGCCGAGCTGACTGACTGCGTCGCTCCAAAGGCTGCCGATCCCCGCCGCGGCCAGGCCGTTGAGCAGCGCGTCTCCTTCCCGCCCGCTGTTGGTCTGAGCGGCCCGGTTGTCCAGCTTGCTCATCCCGCGGGCGGCGTCCTGGGCGCTCTTGTAGAGATCCTGGTAGGCGCTGCGGTTGGCCTTGATGGCGGCCTCGGTGTCGCTGAGCCGCTGGCGGAGGCGCTCCTGCTCGTCGATGGCGGCGTCCAGGGCGCCCTTACTGGTCTCGTCCTTCAGCTGCCGGTAGCTCTTTTTGGCGTCCTTCACCTTCTGGTCTGCCTCGGCCATGGCCTTTTTCAGGTCGGCGGACTGCTTTACCATGCTGTCCTGGGCCTTTTCGTAGGCCTTCAGGCTCTGCTCCAGCTCGTCCAGGCTCTTGTCAAAGGCTTTCGTGTTGCCCGAGATGGCCTTGAGGGTGGGGCTCACCTTGTCGTAGAGGCTCATCACGATGCCCACTTCTTCGGACATATCACCCCTCCTGTTTCATCTCGATCTCGTGGAGGGCCAACGCCAGGGCCAGATCCTGCCCGCCCGCTCCCATCCCGGCGTACATCTCCGGCGTCCAGTGGTGGACGTGGAACAGGTAATAGAGCAGTTCCAGCTCGGTGTCGCCGCCCTCCCTCAGGCGTTTTTTACTTCTTCGATGGTGGCCCGGCGGTAGCCGCACAGCCGCTCCACCGCCCGGCTCAGGTCCTCGATCTCGCCGGGGAGGAGCATGTTTTTCACGGTCTCGGCGGGGGTGGCCCCGCCGAAGCGCTCCTTCAGCATGGGGTCCTTCAGGTCGGGGTCCACACAGCCCTGGAGAAGGATGCGGACCGGCACGTCGTCAGCCGTGCTCTCCCGCAGCTTCTGCACCTTCCCGTAGGGCAGACCGCAGAGGGTAAAGACCACATCCTCCCCCACCGCCTCACTGAGCCGCTTCACGTTGTAGCGGGCGGTGGGCAGGTCCTTCTGCACATTGGGCAGCTCCGGCCGCAGCAGCAGAGAGACCAGGTCCGTTTTCGTCTCGCTCATATCGCAATGTTCCTTTCTGTTGGGGTATTACGCGCCGCTCGGCGGCTCCGCGCTTCTCCTTGTCACGCTCCGCTCACCTCGCGGTCGGGTCGCCCTCCCTCCGTCTCGGGCTGGTGTCCGGGCCTTTCGGCCCTCCCCTCGCCCTCGCTC
>DYBS01000197.1:3834-4339 GCA_019418525.1 Clostridiales bacterium | reverse complement strand
GTCATGGCCTGTCCCGCCCGCAGGCGCACCTCCTCCGCATCGGCCTGGATGTCCCCGTCCAGCCCCTCCAGAGGCTCCCGCAGTCTCCGGGGCAGCAGGGATACCGCCTGCAAAAAGGCCTCCCGCCGCTGGTCCTTCTCTTTCGTCATGCCCTTCACGCTCCTGTCTTTTGGAAATCACTGGCACATCCTATGAGGGCCCGTCCCCCGTTATGCCTGCCGCCTTGACTTTTTTTCTCCAGGGCATTACCATAACAGCGTATATCTCATGTCAGGAGGTTTTCCCTATGGAATTGCAGGAAGCCATCCGGACGCGCCGCAGCGTCCGTCAGTTCACCGACGAGAAGGTGCCTCACGCCCTGCTGGAGCAGATCATCTCTCTGGCCGCCTGGGCCCCGTCGTGGAAGAATACTCAGATCAGCCGCTACATCGCAGTTGAGAACCCGGACGTTCTGGCGGAGATCTGCGCCCACTATGTCCCCGACTTCAACGCCCGCATCATCGGC
>DYBS01000197.1:0-3824 GCA_019418525.1 Clostridiales bacterium | reverse complement strand
AGACCCTGGTGGTCCAGACCTTCGTGAAGAGCCGCTCCGGCTTTGAGCGGGACGGGTCCTTCTCCACCGACCGGGAGGACGGCTGGCAGTACTACGACTGCGGCATCGCCGCCCAGACCTTCTCCCTGGCCGCCCACGACCTGGGCCTGGGGAGCGTCATCATGGGCGTCTTTGACCGCAAGGGCCTGGAGAACTTCCTCCAGATCCCCGAGGGACAGGAGATCATGGCCCTCATCGCTGTGGGCTACCCCGCCGCCCCCAACGGCGCCGGTCCCAAGCGCAAGGGCGTGGAGGATCTGCTCTCCTACCGCTAACTCCATACACAGCAGAGCGCCGCTCCGGACTGGGGCGGCGCTCTGTGAAAAAGATGGAAACGGCCCTTGACTTTAGCACTTAAAAGTGCTAGAGTGTATGACAACACAGGAGCAACGCTATGACGGAGCCAAGTAGGCCCCGCTCCCCGCTTCCAGAGACCTGCCGGTGGGTGCAAGGCAGGAGCGGCGCGGCGGCCCAATACCCTCCCGAGCGGCCTGCCCAACGGGGCTCGGAAAACCCTCAGTAGGCAGCGACGGGTGCGCCCGATACCGCGCCTGGGGCATGTCCGTGCCCCGTGAGGCCGCTTCGGCGGTAAACTGAGGTGGTACCACGGGAAATTCTCGTCCTCTGCTGGAACTTTCGTTCCGCAGGGGACTTCTTTTTTTGCCGTGACGGCAGAGGAACATGGAGGAAGGAGCAAATTACGATGGTCATTACGGAACTTCTGGAGCGCAATGCACGCCTCTACCGGGATGAGATCGCCCTGGTGGAGATCAACCCCTCCCGGGAGCGGGACGAGGCCAAGACCTGGCGGGATTTCAGCCTCATCGAGCGCAGCCGCCCCGACGCCCCCTACCGCCGGGAGATGAGCTGGGGCCACTTCGACAAGAAGGCCAACCGCTTCGCCAATCTCCTGCTCAGCCGGGGGGTAAAGCGGGGCACCAAGGTGGGCATCCTTCTGATGAACTGTCTGGAGTGGCTGCCCATCTACTTCGGCATCCTGAAGGCCGGGTGTCTGGCGGTGCCCCTCAACTTCCGCTACTCCTCCGACGAGATCTCCTACTGTCTGGATCTGGCCGATGTGGAGGTGCTGGTGTTCGGGCCCGAGTTCACCGGGCGGTTGGAGCCCATCCTCCCCCAGCTCAGCCGGGTGCGCTACTACTTCTTTGTGGGCAAGCCCCTCCCCTCCTTCGCCGAGGATTACCGGCAGATGGTGAGCTACTGCTCCTATGAGGCCCCTCCGGTGCTGCTGGAGCCCCACGACCACGCCGCCATCTACTTCTCCTCCGGCACCACCGGCTTCCCCAAGGCCATCCTGCACAACCACCGGGCCCTCTTCGCCGCCTGCCTTACTGAGCAGCACCACCACGGCCAGACCCGGGACGACGTGTTCCTCTGTATCCCGCCCCTCTACCACACGGGCGCCAAGATGCACTGGTTCGGCTCCCTCCTCAGCGGCAGCAAGGCGGTGCTCCTCCGGGGCGTGTCGCCGGAGTGGATCCTCCGCACTGTCACCGAGGAAAAGTGCACCATCGTCTGGCTCCTGGTCCCCTGGGCCCAGGACATCCTGGACGCCATTGAGAGCGGCCGGGTAGATCTGAACGAGTACTACCTGGATCAGTGGCGGCTCATGCACATCGGCGCCCAGCCGGTGCCCCCCTCCCTCATCCACCGCTGGAAGAAGATCTTCCCCCACCACGCCTATGACACCAACTACGGTCTCTCCGAGTCCATCGGCCCGGGCTGTGTCCATCTGGGGGTGGAGCACATCGACAAGGTGGGAGCCATCGGTAAGCCCGGCTACCTCTGGGAGGCCAAGGTGGTGGACGAGCACGGCCAGGAGGTCCCCCAGGGCCAGGTGGGCGAGCTGTGCGTCCGGGGCCCCGGCGTGATGCTGTGCTACTACAAGAACCCCGAGGCCACCAGCGAGGTCCTGAAGGACGACTGGCTCTATACCGGCGACATGGCCGAGGTGGACGAGGATGGCTTCTACTACCTGGTAGACCGGAAGAAAGACGTCATCATCTCCGGCGGCGAAAATCTTTACCCCGTACAGATCGAGGCCTTCCTCCGCCGGTACGAGAAGATCAAGGACGTGGCGGTCATCGGCCTGCCCGACCACCGGCTGGGCGAGATCGCCGCCGCCATCATCGAGCTCAAGGAGGGTGTCTCCTGCACCGCTGAGGAGATCGATGCCTTCTGCCTGGAGCTGCCCCGGTACAAGCGCCCCCGCCGCATCATTTTCGATCCCGTCCCCCGCAACCCCACCGGCAAGATCGAAAAACCCGCTCTGAGAGAGAAGTACTGCCGGGGCCGTCTGGTGGAAGTGCAGATCTCCAACTGAGTTGCCCGCGACCCTTTGGGTCAAAATTCCCAATACCCCATTGACTTTAGCAAATAAAAGTGGTAGAGTTGAGGGGTATCATAGCAAAACGCAATGACGGAACCAAGTAGAAGCGCCCCTCCCGCTCCAGAGACCTGCCGGCCGGTGCGAGGCAGGCGGAGGCACGTTTTGAATTCCTTCCCGAGCGGCCTGCCCAACGGGATTTTTATAAAAATCCCCAGTAAGCAGTGACGGGCGCGCCCGATACAGCGCCTGGGGCATGTCCGTGCCCCGTGAGGCCGCGCTTGCGCGGCAAACTGAGGTGGTACCACGGGAAATTCTCGTCCTCTGCAAGAACCTGGTGTTCTTGCAGAGGACTTTTTTCTTTCCCGCCCCCACAAGGAGGAGAATGTATGAAAACTCTGATGCTCGGCAACGAAGCGGTAGCCCGTGGCCTCTATGAGGCCGGCTGCTCCGTTGTCTCCAGCTACCCCGGCACTCCCAGCACCGAGATCACCGAGTACGCCGCCAAATACCCCGAGATCTACGCCGAGTGGGCCCCCAACGAAAAGGTGGCCATGGAGACCGCCTTCGGCGCGTCCCTGGCGGGCAAGCGTTCCTTCTGCGGCATGAAGCACGTGGGCCTCAATGTGGCGGCCGACCCCCTCTTTACCCTGTCCTACACCGGTGTCAACGGCGGTCTGGTCATCGCCGTGGCCGACGACGCCGGGATGCACAGCTCCCAGAACGAGCAGGACTCCCGCCACTACGCCAAGGCCGCGAAGATCCCCATGCTGGAGCCCAGTGACTCCGCCGAGGCACTGGCGTTCACCAAGCTGGCCTATGAACTGTCCGAGCAGTTCGACACCCCGGTTTTGTTGAAGATGTGCACCCGCATCGCCCACTCCCAGAGCGTGGTGGAGCCCGGCGAGCGGGTGGAGCCCCAGGCCAAGCCCTATGAGAAGAACGGGGCCAAGTACATCATGATGCCCGGCAACGCCAAGCGCCGCCACCCCGTGGTGGAGGACCGCACCGCCAAGCTCACCGCCTGGGCTGAGACCACCTCCATCAACCGCGTGGAAGAGGGCTCCGACCACAAGATCGGCATCATCACCTCCTCCACCAGCTACCAGTATGTGAAGGAGGTCTGCGGCGACCGCTACCCCGTGCTCAAGCTGGGCATGATCTGGCCCATGCCGGAGCAGCTCATCCGGGATTTCGCCGCCAAGGTGGACCTGCTGGTGGTGGTGGAGGAGCTGGACGGCTTCATCGAGGACCACTGCCGCGCCCTGGGCCTCCCCCTGGCCGGGAAGGACTACTTCTCGTGCCTGGACGAGCTGAGCCAGAACCAGGTGGCTGAAAAGCTGGGCCTCCCTCACGGCTCCGGCCCCAAGGTGGACCGGGACATCCCCGCCCGGCCCCCGGTGATGTGTGCCGGGTGCCCCCACCGCGGCCTCTTCTACAC
>DYBS01000196.1 GCA_019418525.1 Clostridiales bacterium | reverse complement strand
CCCCACAGCCACACCGCCAGAGCGTGGCCGCACTCGTGGCAGAGGGCCGCCAGCGCCGCCGGGAACAGCAGGCCGTCCTCGTCCAGATAGAACAAAAACGCCAGAAGCAGCAGGAAGCCGGGGCTCACCTGCCACTCAGTTCGTCTCAATATAATAGATGGGATTGAGCCGCACCCCCTGGTATTTCACTTCAAAGTGGAGGTGAGGGCCAGTGGCGTTGCCGGTCTCACCCGCCAGGGCCACGGTCTCCCCCGCCGCCACGGTCTGCCCCTGCTGGACACAGAGCTGGCTGCAATGGGCATAAAAGCTCTTCACGCCGTTTCCATGGTCGATCTGGAGGTACAATCCGTACTCCTCGGGGCTGTCCCCGATGTACTCCACCGTGCCCGCGGCGAAAGCCCCGATGGGAGTGCCGGTGTTCACCGCCAGGTCCACCCCGTTGTGGAACTTCTCCTCTCCGTACACCGGGTGCTCCCGCCAGCCAAAAGGAGAGGACAGCCACCCCACTACCGGCGACACCGTCTGGCCGAGTCCCAGGGCATACTGGTCCATGGTGGTATTGGCGGGCAATGCCGGGCCGTCATAGTCCACATGGACCACAGCGGGCTCCGCCTCCTCCTGAGGCTGGGCGGGAGCGGCAGTGGCGGCAAAGGGATCGGCAGCCGTCTCCTGTGTCCCGCTCCAGTCCCCCGCCAGAAGCTCCGCCGCGCCCTTGGCCTCTCCCCGGGCCAGGCACTCCGCCACCGCTTCGGACAGCGCCCCGCCGGTGTGCTCCGCCGCCGGGGAAAGCGCCTCCACCCCGTCGGCAGGGGCAAAGACGTCGGTCCACAGCTCGCCCAGGGTGTCGCCCACCGGCTCCCCGGCCTCGATGGACTGGCCCAGGGCGGTAAAGGCCGCCACAAAGTCGGTATCGGCGTGGAGGATGGTCCCCAAGGTCTCCCGGGCCTCCTCCAGCCGCTGGGGAAAGACCCCCTTCCCCACCAGCACCACCGCAAAGAGCGCGGTACACACCAAAAGCTGCAAAAGCCGCCGTTTCTCCCGGGGCGCCAGCTCGACTTTGGCCCCCTTTTTACGGCTGCCGTTCCGGGGCCGGGAGGTGGTCCGCTCCCCCCGCCGCCGGGTCCAGTCCTGATAGGTCATTCCCTCCATGGGACAGCCCTCCCTTCTCCCGTGTTCCCCTTATCTTATGTGGGGCGAACGAGCCTTATGCACCCCAATTGCCACGGCGGCGGTTTTGGGGTATACTGAAGGGGAGGTGAATGCCATGGACCAAAAGCGCAAAGAACTGCTGCAGCAGTACAAGGATCGGGACGTGGAAATGGGAGTCATCTTCTTCCGCTGTGCCCAGACAGGCGAGACCTTCTACGGTCTGTCCAAGGACACCCGTGCCGACCTGAACTCCACCCGCTTCAAGCTGGCCTCCGGGAACCACCCCAACCGGCGGATGCAAGAGCTGTGGAATCAGTACGGCTCGGCGGGCTTCCTGTGCGGTGTGGAGCAGGTCCTCAAGCGGGAGGACCCCACCGAGGACCCCATGCCTCTGCTGAAGGCCATGCGGGACAAGCTCCTGGCCGCCGACCCCTCGGCGGGCAAGATCTGGCGCTGACCAAGGCGAAAACGGGCGGGACCTTCTCGGTCCCGCCCGTTTCGTCTGTTACTGGATGGTGTAATTGCCCCGGACCATCAGGGTGACCGCCGTGGAGGCCGACACCCCCCGGCCCTCGATGGTGGCCAGGTACAGATGGTTGGTCACGAGCGCCCCGCCGCCCCCCAGGGTAGCGGCGCTGGTCATGTCCACCAGCCCGGGGGAGGAGTCGGACACGCACACCGCCGTGCCGCTGCGCAGCAGGATCTCACAGGAGGAGCCCGCCACCAGCTTCTGTCCCTTGGTGAGGTTCACGATCTGGTAGGTCCCGCCGCTGCCCCCTGTGCCGGTGCCCGCGGCCTGCTCCAGCTTGTCCTCCAGCGCCGCCTCCCGGGCGTCCAGCTTGGTGTCCACCTGGGAGAGGATGGACGGGGTGAATTTGTCGGTCAGGTAGCTGAGCGTCACCAGCGGGTCGCTCTGGCTGCCCTGGCTGGCCGCCAGCGCCGCCAGGGTCAGGGCGCAGGCCACCGCCGCGCCCACCGCCAGCCGGGTGATCCACAGTTTCTTCATATGTACCTCCTAGGTATCGTAGCCCGCCGGGCGCGCGGCGGCAGCTGCATGGATATGTAGCCGCCGCCCTCGCCATGCCCGGCTCTGTCTGCCCGAACGGGTCAGACCATCTGTTGTGGGTGCAGGCCAAAGCTCACCGCGATGGCCGAATCGACCTGTTTCATCCCCATATGCTCCCGCAGCCGCCGCTTATCCAGGGTACGGATCTGCTCCAGCAGGACCACCGAGTCCTTCGGCAGCCCGTAGCTCCCGGCGGCAAACTCGATATGGGTCGGCAGCCGCGCCTTCCCCGTCTGAGAGGTGATGGCGGCGGCGATGACGGTGGGGCTGTGTCGGTTGCCCGTGTCGTTCTGTACGATCAGGACCGGCCGTACGCCCCCCTGCTCGCTCCCCACCACCGGGCTCAGGTCGGCATAGAAAATGTCTCCTCGTTTTACGCTGTTATCCACAAGTACTCACACTCCGCGGTCAGATAGTAGCGACTTCACAGGGGCGTTCCCCCTGCGGGCCAGGCTACTATGATTCTCCCACGGGACGGCGGATTTTATACACCGGCGGGCGAAAACCCGCCCGCTCCGGACCCTCCGCCGCCGGTCCGGCGATACTCTCCCCGCGCCAGTCTATGCGCACGCACGGGGCGGCGTGCCTCAACCCCGGTAGATTCGGGGCACCCGGCGGCTCACCGCCGAGAGGAGCTCGTAGGGAATGGTGCCGGCCAGGGCCGCCGCCGCCTCCACCGGCTGCTCGGGGCCGTAGACCGTGGCCACGTCCCCCACCTGTACGTCCTCCCCGGCGTCCACCATGGAGAGGTCCATGCACACCCGGCCCACGATGGGGCGGGACACGCCGTGGATGGACACCGCGCCCTGATTGGAGAGCACCCGGAAGAACCCGTCGGCGTAGCCGATGGGCAGCACCGCCAGGCTCGTTTCCCGGTCCAGCTGTGCGGTACGGCCATAGCTCACATAAGACCCGGCGGGGACGGTGCGCACCGCCGCCACCCGGGTGCAAAGGCGCATCACCGGCTGGAGCCCCGGGCCGTCCAGCCCCTCACAGGAGGGGTCGGGATAGTGGCCATACAGGGCCAAGCCCGGGCGCACCATGTCCAGATGGGTGCAGGGGAATTTCAGCGTGGCGGAGCTGGCCGCGCAGTGCCGGATGGCGAAGGTGATGCCCCTCCCCTTCAGCGCCTCCAGCAGGTCCAGGAAGCGGGTGAACTGGAGCATGGTGAACTCCTCGCTGCTGTCGGCGTCGGAGAAGTGAGTAAAGATGCCCTCGGCCTCCAGCCCCGGCAGGGCGCACACCGCGGCGATCTGCTCCACCGTGTCGGCCATATGGTCCTCGTCGCACACGAAGCCCAGACGGGACATGCCGGTGTCCACCTTTACATGGACCTTCACCGGGCGTCCCTCCGCCTGGGCCGCCGCCGAGAGGGCCTTTGCGCTCTCCAGATCCCCCACCGACTGGGTCAGCCGCAGCCGCACCGGCTCGGCCGACAGAGGGATGGGAGTGGGCCCCAAGACCAGAATGGGGGCAGTGATGCCCGACACCCGCAGCTCGGCGGCCTCGTCGATGCAGGCCACTGCCAGATAGTCGGCCCCCAGCTGCTCCAGCCGCCGGGCCACCGCCAGGGACCCGTGTCCGTAGGCGTTGGCCTTCACCACGCCCAGAAACCGGCAGCCGGCGGGCAGCATGGCCCGCAGCGCCCGGTAATTATGATCCAGCGCGCTCAGGTCGATCTCCGCCCAGGTGCGCTTCTGCCGCTGTTCCATCAAAATGCCTTCTTTCCACCCCGCCGCCTGGGGCGCCGGAGCTGTTCCTGCAAAGTTATACTCATCATACCACAAACCGGCCGCCGTCTCAACCGGAAATCTGCGCCCGGCTTTCATTGGATTTTAATGTTTCATTCACAGAAACTCAAAGACATTTTGCCGGTTCTGGGCTATACTAAGAGCATGACAGGAGAGCGTGCTCTTCATTCATACTCTGGAAAAACAGGAGGGGATCCTTTATGTGGCAAGATTTGGAGAAAGCCCTGCGCAATGTGGCCTATGCCGGCGTGGGCGTGGCCGCCCTGGCGGCGGAGAAGGCCGGCGAAGTGGGCAAGGTCCTGGTGGAGAAGGGCGAGATCGCCGTGGAGCAGGGCAAGCAGTTCAACGAGGAACTGCAGCAGAAGCTCCAGGAC
>DYBS01000195.1 GCA_019418525.1 Clostridiales bacterium | reverse complement strand
GCATGGTACACTCCGCCCCCCGCACCAGCGCCGGGGCCCGCAGCACCAGCCGTCCCGTCTCCTGCATCTCTTCCCGCATTCGCGCCGCCCGGGCGCGCAGAGTATCTTTAGTAGCCATAAGTGGTTCCTCCCTTCCTTCGCAGGGAGCATTATATCCTAATTCCTGGAAAAACCAGGTCGGAAAGGGAGCGTCAGAAACGCCGTTTCCCGGCGGTTTTTGAAACCGGACGGCCCTTTGCCGTGTTCTGAGTGGTGAAAGCGGCTTTCACTCCCACGAAAAGGAGGGGATTTGTTTGGAAGAAGGGACCATGCTCCGCCGCCTGCGGCAGGGCGACGGGGCGGCGCTGGAGGCGCTCATGGACCGGTATCTGCCCTATGTGTCCGCGGTGGTGTGGAACATCGTGGGCCACACCCTCTCCCGGGAGGACGGGGAGGAGGTGGCCGCCGATGTGTTCGTGGCGGCCTGGGATCACGCCGCCGACCTGTGCCCCGGCAAGGTGAAGGCCTGGCTGGGGGCGGTGGCCCGGAACAAGGCCCGCAACCGCCTGCGCAGCGCCGGACTGGACTTGCCCCTGGAGGAGGAGGCCCTGGAGGTGGCCGCCCCCGGCGGCCCGGCGGAGGAGGTGGAGCGGGACGAAATCCGCACCCTGCTCCGCCGGGCGGTGGAGGACCTGGGTCCACCGGACCGGGATATTTTTGTCCGCTATTACTACTATGGCCAGCCGGTGCGCACGGTGGCTCAGGCGGTGGACCTGCCGGAAAACACCGTCAAGACCCGGCTTCGCCGGGGGCGGCAGAAGCTAAAGGACGCGCTCATACAAGGAGGTTTTGTCTGTGACGGAACGATTTTCTGACCTGTGGGAGGGCGTGGAGGCCCCGGAGCTGACCGGGGAGGAGACCACGCCCCTGGACGGCGAGCGGGTGCGCAACCTGGTCCGCGCCCGCATTAGCCCGAAAAAGGTCCGCCGCCGCCCGGTGCGCAGGCTGCTGCTGGCGGTGGGCACCGCCGCCGCCCTGGCTCTGGGAGCGGGAGCCGCGGCGGGGTACTTCACCCCCAGCCAGGTCTTTGCCCCCTACTTTGGGGAAGAGGCCGCCCCCCTCACCGACGGGCAGCGGGAGGCCTTGGACACGGTGGGCCAGACCTTTACCGAGGGGGTCACCAGCAACGGGGCCACCCTCACCCCGGTGGCCGCCCTGGCCGACGAAAACTGCTACTATCTGCGCCTGCGGGTGGAGGCCCCGGCGGGCACCGTCCTTCCCGACCTGGACGGGGACACCGAGGGCTATTACCAGCTCTTCGGCATGGGGAAGGGAGAGGCCCTGGAACTGGACCTGAGCGCCTACGAGGACTACGGCTGGGACCTCTCCCTGGACTGGCTTCCCGATGAGGACCCCACCGACAACGAGAAGGAAGTGGTGCTCCGCTATTTCAAACAGCCGGATACGGCCCTGGACTTCCACGACGGCATCTCGAAACCCCTCACCATCCACGGCCTCTGGGTGCAGTCGCCGGACAAGGAGTACACCCCCGTCTTTACCGGGGAATTCACCTTTGACATCGGCCTCTATTTTGAGAGCCAGGTGGTGGAGGTGGACACCCTGGAGGCCAACTGGACCAACGAGCTCTACGGCTTCACCAACCGCCTGGAGGCACTGACCCTATCCCCTCTGAGCCTGTCCTGCCGCTGGTCCACCAACCTGGAGGAAAACGGCATCATCGGGGCCGCGCTGGGGGACCTCCGGATCGTCCTCAAAGACGGCACGGTGTTCTGGCCCAAGGAGACCATCGTCCGGAATCCGGGCAAGCGGGACTCCCGCTTTGACGAGAGCTCGGTCAAAGATACCTTTGTCCACACCTACGACACCAGCGAGGTGTTTGACGCCCCCCTGGACCTGAGCCAGGTGGACTACATCCAGTACGGCGACACGAAACTCACCCTTCCCCAGTCCTGAAACAGGCGGGGCGGAGGACCAAAAACGGTCCTCCGCCCCGCTTTTTCGGCTTGTCCCCCCGGGAACGGTATGGTATGATAGAGGGTACGAAATCGGAGATAAGCGAGGAATCACTTTGAATATCGGCAGCGTTACCATTCCCTCCCGCATCGTGCTGGCCCCCATGGCGGGGGTCACCGATCTGGGCTTCCGCACGGTCTGCCGGGAGCTGAGCGGCTGCTACACCGTCACCGAGATGGTGAGCGCCAAGGCTCTCTGCTACCAGGATAAAAAATCCATCCCTCTCCTGAAGCTGGGGGAGGGCGAGCACCCCGCCGCCGCCCAGATCTTCGGCAGCGACCCGGCCTGCATGGAGCAGGCCGCCGGCATCGCCGCCGAGGTCTCCGGCGCGGAGGTCATCGACATCAACATGGGCTGTCCCGTGCCCAAGGTGGCCCAGAGCGGGGACGGCTCCGGCCTCATGCGCACCCCCGAGCTGGCCGCCAGGGTGGTGGAGGCGGTGGTCCGGGGGGCGGGCGGACGGCCCGTCACCGTGAAATTCCGCCTGGGCTGGGACAAGGGCTCCATCAACTGCGTGGAGTTCGCCCAGATGATGGAGCAGGCGGGAGCCGCCGCCGTGGCGGTCCACGGCCGCACCCGTACCCAGATGTACGCCGGACAGGCCAACTGGGACTACATCCGCGCCGTGAAAGAGGTGGTGTCGGTGCCGGTCATCGCCAACGGGGACGTCTTTTCTCCCGAGGCGGCGGTGCGCATCCTGCGCTACACCGGCGCGGACATGGCCATGGTGGGCCGCGGCGTGTTCGGAAACCCCTGGCTCCTCCAGCAGTGCGCCGCCGCCTTGGCCGGGGAGGAGATCCCGCCCATTCCGCCCCTGGCCCAGCGGTGCGACACCGCCGTGCGGCAGTTTGAGATCAATGCCGCCCACAAGGGCGAGAAGATCGCCTGCCTGGAGGCACGGCGGCACTACGCCTGGTATTTAAAGGGCGTTCCCTACGCAGGCTACTATAAGCAGCTCATCTCCTCCATCTCCACCATGGAGGACATCTACCGCATCACCGCGGGCATCAAGCGGGACCTGAAATAAACCCCATTCCGGGGATGAAGAGAGGACGGTGAAGGCATGACAACCGAATCGGAGCTGGTCCGGCGGGCCCAGCAGGGGGACGAGGAGGCCTTCGCCGCCCTGGTGGAGCAGAATCAGAGCCGTATCTACAACCTGGCCCTGCGCATGACCGGCAACCCCGACGACGCCGCGGAGCTGGCCCAGGAGGCCTTCCTCAACGCCTGGCGGGGTTTGAGCAAATTCCAGGGCGGCAGCTCCTTCGCCACCTGGCTCTACCGCCTGACCTCCAACGCCTGCATCGACTTCCTTCGCCGGGAGAAGCGGCGGGGCGGGGGCATGTCCATGACGGTCTCCCTGGATGATGACGACGAGGAGCGGCAGGTGGAGCTGCCCGACCTGCGCTACTCCCCCGAGGCGGAGGCCCAGCGCAGCGAGGTGCGCCAGGCCCTGCGGGACGGCCTGAGATCCCTCTCGGAGGAGCACCGGAAGGTGCTGGTCCTGCGGGAGCTGGACGGCCTCTCCTACGCCGAGATCGGCGCTCTCCTGGGCCTGGAGGAGGGAACGGTCAAGTCCCGCATCGCCCGGGCCCGGCTGGCCCTGCGAAAATATCTCGTGGCCAACGGGAACTTTTCGCCCGGCGATGCGTCTACAAGCTAGGGTAAGAGATACCCACATTCCAAACGAAAGGAGGGCCTGCCCATGATTTCCTGCGATCAGGCTCTGGAGCTCATCAGCGAGAGCCTGGACGGCCCGCTGTCCCCCGAGGACCGGGCGGCGCTGGACGAACATCTTGCCGGCTGTGCCGACTGCCGGGCCCTTCTGGCTGATTTTCAAGAGATGGAGAGAACCCTGCCCACTCTGAACGCCCCCGTGCCCCCGGACTTCACCCAGTCCGTGATGGACCGGGTGCGGGAGGAGAAGGTGGTGGACCTGTCCGCCGTCCGCGCTGCCCGCCGCCCCTGGAAGCAGTGGGCCGCCACCGCCGCCGTGTTCGCGGTGGTCCTGCTGGGGGTGAGCACCCTGGGTCTGGACCAGCTGGCTGACCGCTTCACCAGCGGCACCAGCACCGCCGCTGCCCCCCAGAGCAGCACCGATCTCACCACCGCCGGTGCGGGTGAGAGCAACAGCGACATGGCAGTCCCTGAGACCGGAGAGGCCTCCCCGGCCACCCTCCGGCCCGAAGTCAAGTCGGGGGATACCGGCAGCGGGGACGCCGCTGTATCGAACGGGGACGCCCCGGTCTCCAGCGATGGGACCGGCGACTCCAGCCAGAGCGCTTCCAGCGCTCCCTCCGGCGGAGGCAGCCAGCCCTCTGCCGGCTCCGGCAGCACCTCCACCCCGGCGGTGAGTACCCCCACCC
>DYBS01000194.1:1173-4418 GCA_019418525.1 Clostridiales bacterium | reverse complement strand
GCAAGCACGACACCGACGGCTTCAAGATTCGCCGGGCTGCCGTGGAGCACTCGGTGGCCTGCGTCACCGCCATCGACACCGCCCACGCCATCCTCACCGTGCGGGAGCAGAGCCGCAGCTCCGAGCTGCGCCCCGTGGACATCACCACGATTTAAGGAACTTTTTACCGCAGTCCCCGTCTAAAAGCCTGAGATCAAAGAAAAGGAGGCTGCGGTATGAAACGGAATCTGCCCATCATCGGCGCACTGGTCCTGCTGGCCCTGGTCGTGGGGGTCATCCTCCTGGGTGGGGTGGGTGCGAGCAAATCGGCCAAGCCGGTGCTCTACCTCTACCCGGAGGAGGAGACTCGAGTACATGTCACTTTGGACTACGACGGCACGCTTACCTCCACCTATCCGGCCTATGAAGATGGCTGGACGGTGGACGCATCCCCCGACGGCACCCTTACCGACCCCACCACCGGGCGGCAGTATTACTGCCTCTTCTGGGAGGGCGTCACCGACCGGCAGTACGACTTCTCCCGGGGCTTCTGCGTGGCCCGGAAGGACACCGCCGCCTTCCTAGAGGGGGCCTTGGCCGACTTAGGCCTTACCCAGCGGGAGGCCAACGAGTTTCTCATCTACTGGCTTCCCAGGCTGGAGGAGAACCCCTATAACCTCATCTCCTTCCAGACTACTGCCTACACCGACGGGGCGGAGCTGACCATCGACCCCGCCCCCGACACCCTCATCCGGGTCTTTATGGCCTGGAAGGGACTCGATCGGCCGGTGGAGGTGGAACCCCAGATCCTCACCGCCCCGGAGCGCACCGGCTTCACGGCTGTGGAGTGGGGCGGCGCGGAGATCCGGTAACTCTGGGCAGCCCGGAGAGTTTGAGATCGCCGCGCGGGCCGCTTGCTCAGCGGGAGCGCCCCGGCTTGTGTTCTGTTGCGGAGGGATTTCCTCATTCTGTTGAAGCAAAAACCAAGCCCGGTGCCTATGAAGAAAGCGTTGTACCCCGGCAATATGGGGCGGCCCCCCTAAAAGGCCGCCCTTTTGGAGGGGAGTGGAGAGGGGAACGAGAAGTTCCCCTCTCCGCCTTTTCTTTCCCCGATTTCTTTTCGCGAAAAGAAATCGGGCGCTGTCCGCGCAGGACACCCGTCCGGCGAGGACAGCCCCACCGGGCTCCCCGGGGAAGCGACTCTTGCACTTTTGGACACGATATGGTATTCTGAATCGTAAATAGACAGTGCGCCCCAGCGTCGGCGCCAGATTTCACGAGAAAGAAGGCAAGTTCATGTCCCATCAGACTGTGATCGTCCTGGACTTTGGCGGCCAGTACAACCAGCTCATCGCCCGGCGGGTCCGTGAGTGCAGCGTGTACTGCGAGGTCAAGCCCTATACCACCCCCCTGGCCGAGCTGAAAGCCATGGATCCCATCGGCTTCATTTTCACCGGCGGCCCCAACAGCGTGTATGATGAGAAGGCCCCCCATGTGGACCCGGCCATTTTTGAGCTGGGGGTGCCGGTGCTGGGCATCTGCTACGGCTGCCAGCTCATGGCCCACACCCTGGGTGGCGAGGTCACTGCCGCTCAGGACGACACCGCCCGGGAGTACGGCAAGACGGAGACCTTCTTTGACACCTCCTGCAAGCTCTTCAAGGGCCTGCCCGAGCAGGGCATCTCCTGGATGAGCCACGGAGACTATATGGCCAAAGTGCCCGAGGGCTTCGCCCTCACCGCCCACAGCGCCGCCTGCCCCAACGTGGCCATCGCCGACGAGTCCCGGGGGTTTTACGGCGTGCAGTTCCACCCCGAGGTCAACCACACCCAGCACGGCGTGGATATGATCCGCAATTTCCTCTATGAGGTCTGTCACGCCGCCGGCGACTGGACCATGGGCGACTACCTCAAGACCGCCGTGGCCTCCATCCGAGAGAAAGTGGGCGGCGGCAAGGTGCTGCTGGCCCTCAGCGGCGGTGTGGACTCCTCCGTGTGCGCCGCCCTGCTGGCCGAGGCGGTGGGCTCTCAGCTCACCTGCGTGTTCGTGGATCACGGCCTCATGCGCAAGAACGAGGGCGACGAGGTGGAGCAGGCCTTCTCCAAGTGGGCCATGAACTTTGTCCGGGTGGACGCCGAGAGCCGCTTCCTGGGCAAGCTGGCCGGTGTCACCGAGCCCGAGCGCAAGCGCAAGATCATTGGCGAGGAGTTCATTCGTGTCTTTGAGGAAGAGGCCAAGAAGATCGGCGCCGTGGACTTCCTGGCCCAGGGCACCATCTACCCCGACGTCATCGAGTCCGGCGCCGGCGACGCCGCTGTGATTAAGAGCCACCACAACGTGGGCGGCCTGCCCGACTACGTGGACTTCAAGGAGATCATCGAGCCTCTGCGCCTTCTGTTTAAGGACGAGGTGCGCCAGTTGGGCCGCGAGCTGGGCCTGCCCGAGTACCTGGTCATGCGCCAGCCCTTCCCGGGCCCCGGCCTCGCCATCCGCATCATCGGCGAGATCACCAAGGAGAAGGCCGACCTGCTGCGGGAGGCTGACGCCATCTTCCGGGAGGAGGCCGCCCGCTCCGGCGAGGACAAGAAGATGAACCAGTTCTTCGCCGCCCTCACCAACATGCGCTCCGTGGGCGTCATGGGCGACGGCCGGACCTATGACTACGCTGTGGCCCTGCGCGCCGTCACCACCGACGACTTCATGACCGCCGACTGGGCCCGCATCCCCTACGAGCTGCTGGACCGCATCAGCGTGCGCATCGTCAACGAGGTGCCGGGCATCAACCGGGTGCTCTACGACATCACCTCCAAGCCCCCCGCCACCGTGGAATTCGAGTAAGGCTGTGGTGCCTGTGAGCGGCGTTTAGGACCGTGTACCTCGCTTGAGGTAGAGTTCAAGAAATGAAACAGCTCTGTCGGCGGGATACTGCCGGCAGAGCTGTTTTTATGTGTTCTGATTAGGAAAATATGTGAAAATGTGATCCGGCCACTGTAGTAGAGCGAATCTCCAGACAGCCTGCCACATGCCCTCCTGCCTACTGCGTCTGATACATACAAGTTCAGATTTTCTCTGTATCAGCATCTGGTTGCAAGCACAACCAAAACAGATTATAATATGCCTTAGAAAAGGAGGCAGACCTCTATGTCTGACCGGACAGACAGTCCATTTAAATCCATTTCCATTCTATATCGGAAATCTCACATCTGGCTCAACAACAGCTGCGCCCAGTACGATCTGACGGCGGCGCAGGCGGTGGTGATCTTCAT
>DYBS01000194.1:812-1163 GCA_019418525.1 Clostridiales bacterium | reverse complement strand
GATCTTCATCGTATGCGACTACCAGGTACTGACGCAGGACGAGATCACCAAGCGTCTCTCCCTGGACAAAAGCGTCATTGCCAAGACGGTGAGTAAACTGGAGGAGCAGGGATTTCTCATCCGCACTCCCAACGCCCGGGACAAGCGGACCTACGACATCCGTCCCACAGAGAAGGCCTGTGCGGTCTATCCGTTCATCAAAGAGCAAGTGGCGGGCAGCTTTCAGCGCATGACCCAGAACATGACGGAGGAGGAGCGGCGGGAGTTTCAGCGCCTGCTGTGCCTGGCGGCCGAGGCGGCTATCACGCTGGAGGACTGACTGCCTTGGCGTCACGCCGGAGACCATAAGGT
>DYBS01000194.1:0-802 GCA_019418525.1 Clostridiales bacterium | reverse complement strand
GGTCTCCGGCGTTGTTTCCTTTCCCGGTGGAGAGAAAGGGTTGACTTGAATCCGCCGGACGGGTATGCTATACTCAATTTTGTATGACCTCTTCCGGCGTCCTGTAACTGCCGGAAAAGGAACTGGAAGGAAGGAAGCAGACCCATGTGCTACGAGATCGTGGCTTGGCTGCGGGAGCGGCTGCTGAGCCGGCGGGGGCTCAATCCCACCCGGGTGGTGGTATTCTCTTTTGGCATCATTATTTTGCTGGGAGCGCTGCTCCTGACCCTCCCCGTGGCCTCCCGAGACGGCCAGAGCGCCGGATTTTTTACCGCCCTGTTCACCGCCACCTCCTGTACCTGTGTGACCGGTCTCATCTTGGTGGACACCTGGGTACAGTGGAGCCTGTTCGGCCAAGTGGTGATCCTGGTGCTCATCCAGATGGGCGGCCTGGGCTTTATGACCATGCTGACCCTGTTGTCTCTGGCACTGCGGCGGCGTATCGGCCTTTCGGAGCGGCTGGTGATGGTGTCCACCTTCAACCTCAACGACATGGATGGAGGGGTGCGGGTGGTGCGCCACGCGCTGCGGGGCACTTTTCTGCTGGAGGGAATCGGAGCAGTGTTGCTGGCAAGCCGCTTCATCCCCCGCTTCGGGGTGATCCGGGGGATCTGGTACGGGATTTTCCACGCCGTCTCCGCCTTCTGCAATGCGGGCTTTGACCTGCTGGGCGGAGAGTACGGCGCCTTCTCCAGCCTGAGCGGAGTGAACGGAGACCCGGTGATCCTCCTCACCATCGCCGGTCTCATTATCGCGGGTGGCC
>DYBS01000193.1 GCA_019418525.1 Clostridiales bacterium | reverse complement strand
GAAGCTGCGCACGGTGGTGAGGATATTCTCCAGAGCGTCAGGGGTGTGGGCGTAGTCGATGAGGACCGTAAAATCCGCCGGGACGTCCACCACCTCGATGCGCCCCTTCACACCTTTCGCCCGAGAGAGCGCGGGGGCCAGCCGCTCCAGCGGGAGCCCCAGGGCCAGCCCCGCCCCCAGCGCCGCCAAGGCGTTATATAAGGTGAAGCCCCCGGGGATGGGCAATTCCACCCGGGCGATGTGCCCCCGGGTCACCGCCTCAAAGCGTACCGCCCGGGGCAGCAGAGTAATGTTCCGGGCGGTGAGCCAAGCCTCGTCCTTTCCCTCGGAGTAGGTAAGGACTGGGCAGGACACATGGGACGCATACCACCGCCCCGCCTCGTCGTCCAGATTCAGCACTGCCGTCCCACTCTGGGTAAAGAGCTTCCCCTTGGCGTCCCGGTAGGCCTCCATGGTGTGGTGGAAATCCAGGTGGTCCTGGGTCAGGTTGGTGAACACCCCCACCCGGAAGGGGATGCCGTCGGTACGGTGGAGAGCCAGCGCGTGGGAGGAGACCTCCATCACCACATGGGTACACCCGGCGCAGGCCATCTGCATAAAGAGGCGGTGGAGCTCCCAGCTCTCCGGGGTGGTCCGCCGGGCGGGAAGCTCCCGGTCGGCGATGAGAATGCGGTTGGTGCCAATGAGGCCCACCTTGGCCCCAAGCACCTCCTCCAGCATGGTCTTTAAGAGGTAGGTGGTGGTGGTCTTGCCGTTGGTACCGGTGACGCCGATCACGGTCAGGTCATTTGCCGGGTGGCCGAACCAGTTGGCCGACACCACCGCCAGGGCTGCCCGAGTGTCGGCCACCCGGACCCAGGGGCACTCGCCCTCCGGCACGGCGTGGCACAGCACCGCCGCCGCCCCCAGCGCGAAAGCCTCGGCAATGTGCCGGTGGCCGTCCTCCCGCTCCCCCTCCAGGGCCACGAAGAGGTCCCCGGGCCGGAGGGTGCGGGTATCGTAGGAGATTCCATAAATTTCCATTTCCAGGTCGGCGGACGCCCCCAAAGGGGCGGCGCCGCTCAACAGCTGACGCAGTTTCATGGATTCACCCCTTTGGGTTTGGTTCCGCCTGTCCGGCGGGTCAGAGATTCGGTTTTACGCTTACAGACCGCTGCCTGCGCCGCCGCTGGCGCTGCTCTGGATGAAGTGGACCTCCACCACCGTGCCACGGTCCACCTCGGTGCCTGCGGCAATAGACTGGCTCTCCGCCTTCACGTCGCTGCCCACGGTGAGGCCGGTGGACTTCAGATAGAGGCCCGCGTTCTCCAGGGCGGTCTGGGCCTGTTCCCGGTTCATGCCGGAGACGCTGGGGACCGTCACCTTATCGGTGGGTTTCTCCGCCCCCAGGTACAGGATCACCTCGCTGCCGCCGGGGATGGCCACACCGCCGATGGGCGTCTGGTCGGTGACGGTATCGCCCTCGCCCACAGTGCGCACCTCCAGACCTGCGGCCTGGATCTTGGCGGTGGCGTCGGCCGTCGTCATGCCCACCACATTGGGCACCGCCATGTCCATGGTGGCCTTCTCCTCGTCGGTGTACTGTTTGGCCACGCCCAGATAGTCCAGGATATCAGGCAGCAGCTCACCGGCCTGGAGGGCCGCCATGTTGCCGCCGCTGATGTAGTAGCCGCCGGAGGTATACAGGGAGCCGGGGCTGGCGGGCTTGGGGCTGTCATAGGCGATGAGGACCACGATCTGAGGGTCGTTGGCCGGGGCAAAGCCCAGGAAGGACACAATAGTGTGGTCCTCCTCGTTCTTGACCTCGGAGGAGCCGGTCTTGCCGCCGATGCGGTAGCCCGCCACATAGGCCTGCTTACCGGTTCCGGGGGGAATAACCACCTGCTCCAGAATGGCCCGGCAGCGCTCGCTGGTCTGCTCGCTGACCACCTGGCGCACCTCGGTGGGCTCGGTCTGCTGCACCACGTTGCCGTCGGCATCGGTAATGCTGTCCACCACATAGGGCTGCATCAGATGGCCTCCGTTGATAACGGCGCTGGCGGCGGTGATGAGCTGCAGCGGGGTCACCTCAAAGCGCTGGCCGAAGGAGGCCACGGCCAGGTCCACGTTGGTGAAGGAGTCCCGGGGCCAGACGATGTTGTAGTTGGGGGCGCTGGGCTCTCCCTGCAGGTCGATGCCGGTCTGGGAGAGGAAGCCGAAATCCTCCAGATAGTCGTAGAAAGTCTGGGCGCCCAGCTTCTGTCCAATGGAGATGAAGGCGGGGTTACAGGAGTTGGCTACCGCCTGGGCCAGAGTCTGAGTGCCGTGGCCGGTGCGCTTGGAGCAGTGGATGGGGCTGCTGTAACCGTCCACCATCGCCGAGCCGGTGCAGGTGAAGGTGCTGTTCTCATTGACCACACCTTCCTCCAGCGCAGCGGCCAGCACTACGCTTTTGAAGGTGGAGCCGGGCTCATAGGTCTCGTTGAGGGCCTTGTTGCTCCACTGCTGATACAGAAGGTCGGCCACAGCCTGGCTGCGCTCCTCGTCGGTGAGGGTGGTGTCGTTCTGCACCTCCGTCAGCTTCTCCGACAGGGCCGGGTCGCTGATGGTACGGGGCTCATTCAGGTCGTAGGACGGGGCGTTGGCCCAGCCCAGGATGGCCCCCGTCTTGGGATTCATGGCCAGGACGAATCCTCCCTCCTGCACCTCGAACTTCTCGATACCCTCGGAAAGCACCCGCTCGCAGTAGTACTGGATAGTAGCGTCCAGGGTCAGGTGGAGGTCCATGCCGTCCACCGCGTCCTCATAGTCCTCATAGCGGTAGAGGATCTGTTTGCCGGTGCCGTCCTTGGCGGTGACGATGCGTCCGGTCTGGCCGGAGAGCACGTCGTCGTACATGGCCTCCAGGCCGTAGGCGCCCCGGTTGCCGTCGTTGTAGTTGACCCAGCCGATGATCTGGGAGGCCAGGCTGGAGTAGGGGTAGTAACGCTTGGAGCTGGGCAGGACATAGATGCCTGCCGAGAGCCCGTTGTTCTTGGCGTACTCCCGGACCTGGTCGGCCTCGTCACTCTCCACCTGGGTCTTGATGACCTCGCTCCAGGAGTTGGTCTTGGACAGGCGCTTCAGGATATCATCCGCCTCCAGCCCTAGGATAGAGGCCAGATTCTCGGCAATGGACTCGTCAGTGGGCTCGTCGTAGTCGGGCATCAGCTTTTCCCGCTCCTCCGGGTCGGTTTCAGCGTTGGCCTTCTCCACCTTCTCCTGATACTCCTCCTGCCGCTGCTTGATCTCGTGAGGAGAGAGCTGGATGTAGTAGGCCTCGGCGCTCATGGCCAGGGTGTTGCCGTTGGCGTCGTAGATGGACCCCCGGTTGGCAATGACCTCCTTATCCCAGGTCTGCTGGTCGATGGCCTTCTCCTCCAGCTCCTTGTGCTGCACGATCTGCAGCTGGTAGAGCCGCCCCACCAGGGGGATGAAAAAGACCACGCCGCACACTCCCATGAGAAGCAGGATGCGCTTGAAGGTGCGTAGATTGGCCGCAGTGCGGTTTTCTTGGCGTTTTTTTTCGCTTTTCATGCCATTCTCCTTAAAATGCCGCAGAAGGGCGTAAGAAACTTTCGTTTTCTTACGCCCTCTTCTGGAGGCCGCCGGGGGCGGCCATGTTCTGTTTGGGGTCAGGGAACTATATGGTCCGGCTCAGCGGAAATATTCCACCACTTCGCCGAAGATCTCCTTTACGCTCTCCACCATGCCCAGCACACCGGACACCGGAGTCTCATTGTCGAAGCGCTCCACACAGTCGGGCGAGGACAGATCCACATAGCAGATCTGGCTCTCTCCCGGACGGACCATACTGCCGTCGGCGGTCATGGTCTGTTCAATATCGCTCAGATCATAGGCCAGCTCATACTGGGCCCGCAGCTTCGCCTCGTCGCTCTTCAATGCGGTGATGTCACTCTTGACCTCTACCACCTGGCTGGAGATCTGGGTCAGCTCCACATAGCTCCACATCAGCAGGACCGTACACACGGCCACCGCCAAAAAACCGGCCACCGCAAACACGGAGATACGACCGGCCTCCCGCACCCGCACCCGGGGCCGGGCGACCGCCCGCTCCCGGGGCCGCACCTGGGGACGGGGCTGAACGGCCGGGGCCCGCTCCAGACGGCGGGCGGCCGAGCCCTCATAGGCATTGTTTCCCGGCACGGTGCCGTAGGCGTATCGTCTTCTCCGCTTGGCCATAGTTGCCATGGGAACCAACTCCTTCTCCTTCGTAAATCTCACACACGCCCCGATATGGGCTCTATACCTTCTCCGCCACGCGCAGCTTGGCGCTGCGGGCGCGGGGATTTTCCTCCAGCTCCTGCTCACCGGACACGATGGGCTTGCGGTTGACCAGCTTCACCTGAGGTTTCCGGCCACACACGCACACGGGAAAGTCCGGCGGACAGATGCAGCCC
>DYBS01000192.1 GCA_019418525.1 Clostridiales bacterium | reverse complement strand
CGGTACTCGTTGAGGGTGGTGGCGCCGATGCAGTGCAGCTCGCCCCGGGCCAGCATGGGCTTCAGCAGGTTGCCGGCGTCCATGGAGCCCTCGGTCTTGCCGGCGCCCACGATGGTGTGCAGCTCGTCGATGAAGAGGATGATGCGGCCCTCGGATTTCTTGACCTCGTTCAGAACGGCCTTCAGCCGCTCCTCGAACTCGCCGCGGTACTTGGCGCCGGCGATCAGCGCGCCCATATCCAGAGCGAAGATGGTCTTGTCCTTCAGGGAGTTGGGCACGTCGCCCTTTACGATCCGCTGGGCCAGGCCCTCGGCGATGGCGGTCTTGCCGACGCCGGGTTCGCCGATCAAAACGGGGTTGTTCTTGCTCTTGCGGCTCAGGATGCGGATGACGTTACGGATCTCGTCATCCCGGCCGATGACCGGGTCCAGCTTGTTCTGGCGGGCCCGCTCCACCAGGTCGGTGCCGTACTTCTTCAGGGCATCGTAGGTCTCCTCGGGGTTGTCCGAGGTGACGCGCTGGTTGCCGCGGACCTTGGAGAGGGCCTGCAAAACGCCCTCCTTGGAGATATTATAGGTGCGGAAGAGCTCCTTAAGCGCCCGGTTGGGGTGCTCCACCAGGGCCAGCAGCAGGTGCTCCACCGAGACATACTCGTCCTTCATGGACGCGGCGATGGACTCGGCGGCATTGAAGGCCTGGTCCACGTCCTGGGCCACATAGATCTTGCCCTGCTCCCGGCCGGAGCCGGAGACCCGGGGCAGCTTCTCCACCTCAGCCTTGGCGGCGGCGGTGAGGGAGGGCACGGTGAGGCCCATGTTCTCCAGGAGCTGGGGCACCAGGCCGCCCTCGGCGGTCAGGAGGGCCAGCAGCAGATGGGGCTGCTCGATCTGCTGGTTGCCGTACTCGGTGGCCAGGCTCTGGGCCGTCTGGACGGCCTCCAGGGATTTCTGGGTATATTTCTGAGCGTTCATAACGCGATTCACATCCTTTCGGAGCGGAAAAATTGGAAAGTCACGAAAAGGAGCCGGCCAGCAAGGACTGACCGGCTCCCCGTGCCTGGGTTACTCGATGGCGATCTTGCGGGCCTCGGGCACCACGGGGCGAGCCTTGGGCAGGTTCAGCTCCAGGATGCCGTCCTTGTAAGAGGCGGTGATGCCGTTCTCATCGATGCCCGTCACATCAAAGCTGCGGGAGAAGCTGCCGTAGCGGCGCTCGCGGCGGATGTACTCGCCTTTGCTGTTCTTCTCCTCGTCGCTCTCCTGATGCTCGGCGTGGATGGTCAGGATGCCGTCCTTCAGGTCCAGGTGGATGTCCTCCTTGTTGAAGCCGGGCAGCTCGGATTCTAAGACAAAGCGGTCGCCGGCGTCCCGGATGTCGGTGCGGAAGGCGGGGAGGTTGGCGCCGCTGTCCGAGAAGAACTTGCGCTGGAAGTTATCAAAGGTATCGAAGAAATTGTCGTTGCGATTTTCAAAGGGAAGCATACCAAACATAAGTCAAAACTCCTTTTTGGCGGTTGAATTTGGGTGAGAACAGTTCTGGCACTCGTCCTCTCGGACTGCTACCAGGTGGTCCTGGCCGGGGTCTCCGGTCGGGGCCTCTGTTTCTCATCCCCCGTTTGTTGCCTTTAGTATAGGGCTCAATTATGAATAAATTATGTTTTAAATATGTCTAAATTGTAAATGTTAGCACTCTTAATCATAGAGTGCTAATTCTATCTGAGCCCGAAAAATCTGTTTACTCCCAGCCCAAAAAGCATTATACTACTGGGTGCAATCTTGGGTCTATGTAAGGAGAGAGGATATGAAACGGACCAATGACCTGGGCCGGGACCCGGTGTTTCCCCTGGTGCTCCGTCTGGCCATCCCCACCATGCTGGCCCAGCTGGTAAGCGTGCTGTACAGCATTGTGGACCGCATCTACATCGGCAATATCCCGGAGATCGGGGGGCTGGCCCTGGCGGGCGTGGGGGTGTGCGGCCCCATCGTGACCCTTCTGAGCTCCTTTGCCTCCCTGGTGGGGCTGGGCGGCAGCCCCATCATGGCCATGCGCATGGGCGAGGGCCGGATGCACAAGGCCAAGCAGATTCTGAATAACTGCTTTGCCATGCTGCTGGTGCTGTCCCTGGTGCTGACGGTCAGCTTTCTGCTGGCCAAGGACCACCTGCTCATGTGGTTCGGCGCCAGTGAGGCCACCTTCCCCTACGCCAACACCTATATGACCATCTACACCGCGGGCACCTTCTTTGCCCTCATGGCCACCGGCATGAACAGCTTCCTCATCTGTCAGGGCTTCTCCGGGCTGGGCATGGCCACGGTGATGCTGGGCGCGGTGCTGAACATCGTACTGGACCCGGTGTTCATCTTCCTGCTGGATATGGGGGTGGCCGGCGCGGCGGTGGCCACGGTGCTGAGCCAGATGGCCTCCTGTGTGTTCGTGCTGACCATGCTCCTCAGCCGCCGGGTGCCGGTGCGCCTGGGCTGGGGCCTGTTCTCCTGGCGGGAGATGCGCCGGGTGCTGGCCTTCGGCCTGTCCCCCTTCCTCATCATCGCCACCGACAGCGTGCTGCTCATCGTGCTCAACACCGTGCTCCAGCGCTACGGCGGAGAGGGCCTGGGCGACACCCTGGTGACCTGCGCCACCATCGTGCAGAGCTATCTGCTCCTCATCACCATGCCCATGGGCGGCATGACCCTGGGCACGCAGCCGGTGATCAGCTTCAACTTCGGCGCGGGCCAGCCCGAGCGCATCAAGGTGGCACTCAAGTCCATCGTGGGCCTGTGTCTGGCCTTCTGCGCGCTGATGATGGTGGTGACCTACACCATCTCCCCGCTGTTCGTGCGCCTCTTCAGCAGCGACGCCGACATCATGGCCCGCTCGGTGAAGTACATCAAGATGTTCACCTGCATGATCCTCCCCCTGGCCATTCAGTACCCCCTGGTGGACGAGACCACCGCCCTGGGCCATGTGCGGCAGGCGCTGTTCTGCTCCCTGTTCCGCAAGAGCGTGTTCCTGGCCGCCCTGCTGCTCCTCCCCTACTTCTTCGGGGCGGAGGCCACCTTCTTCTCCGAGCCCATCGCCGACCTGGCGGCGGCCATCATGACCTCCATTCTCTTTCTGCGGGCCCTTCCCCGTATCCTGGCCCAGTGTACCCACGGCGCCCGGCACCGGAAGGCCATCGCCCAGCAGGCAAACCAGTAAAGAAAACGCCCGGCGTACCATTTGCGGTACGCCGGGCTTTTTTTATTTACCACACCACGGTGGCGAAATAGTCGTCAGGGGTCTCGGCCCGGCGGATGAGCTCCACGGAGCCGTCCTCCTTCAGCAGCAGCTCCGCCGAACGCAGGCGGCCGTTGTACTGATAGCCCATGGCGTGGCCGTGGGCGCCGGTGTCGTGGATGACCAGCAGGTCCCCCATGTCGATCTTGGGGAGCATGCGGTCGATGGCGAACTTGTCGCTGTTCTCGCACAGGGCACCCACCACGTCGTACTTGTGATCGCAGGGCTCATTCTCCTTGCCCAG
The DNA here is from genome assembly GCA_019418525.1 of Clostridiales bacterium. Classification (GTDB taxonomy): domain Bacteria; phylum Bacillota; class Clostridia; order Oscillospirales; family Oscillospiraceae; genus Pseudoflavonifractor_A. The sequence continues at coordinate 920 of DYBS01000192.1, read as the reverse complement.
GACGGTGATATGGTGGTAGGCCCCGTAGATAGCCGGGCGCATCAGGTTGGAGGCGCAGGCATCCACGCCGATATACTCCTTATAGGTATGCTTCTCATGGATGGCCCTGGTGACCAGGTGGCCGTAGGGGGCCAGCATGAAGCGGCCCAGCTCGGTGCACAGGGACACGTCTCCCATGCCGGCGGGGACCAGGATCTCCTCAAAGGCCTTGCGCACGCCCTCACCGATGACGGCGATGTCGTTGGCCGGCTGCTCGGGGCGGTAGGGCACGCCCACGCCGCCGGAGAGGTTGATGAAGGTGATGTGGCAGCCGGTCTCCTGCTGGAGCTCCACGGCGGTCTGGAAGAGAATGCGGGCCAGAGCGGGGTAGTAGTCGTTGGAGATGGTGTTGGAGGCCAGGAAGGCGTGGATGCCGAACTCCTCCGCTCCCAGCTCCTTCAGGCGGCGGAAGGCCTCAGTCATCTGGGACCGGGTCATGCCGTACTTGGCCTCGCCGGGGTTGTCCATGACCTGGAAGCCCTCCTTGCTCTCGCCCAGAGTAAAGGTGCCACCGGGGTTATACCGGCAGGAGATTTTTTTAGGGATATAACCCAGTGTATCCTTCAAAAAGTCCACATGGGTGATGTCGTCCAGGTTGATGGTGGCCCCCAGCTGGGCGGCCAGCTGGAACTCCTCCGCCGGGGTCTCGTTGGAGGAGAACATGATCTCCCCCCCGGAGAAACCGCAGCGGTCGGACATCATCAGCTCCACCAGGGAGGAGCAGTCCACGCCGCAGCCCTCCTCCTTCAGCAGTTTCAGGATGGCGGGGGTGGGGGTGGCCTTCACGGCAAAGTATTCCTTAAAACCGGGGTTCCAGGCAAAGGCGGCCTTCAGCCGCCGGGCGTTGGCCCGGATGCCCGCCTCGTCGTAGATGTGGAAGG
>DYBS01000191.1 GCA_019418525.1 Clostridiales bacterium | reverse complement strand
ACAAATATTTCACCATCGCCCAGATGCCGGTAGTTTCCTCTACCTACTGGAACATGGTCCACGGCAACACGCCGGAGGAGGTGCGCCAGGACGCGGAGGGAATGCAGACCATGCGGAATTTGGCCCGAAACCTGCTCTGGATGGTCCAGTGCATCCAGGCGGGAAAGGCCGCTGGACTCCAGCCGCCCCAGGCGGAGAGCGAGGCCCGGACCAACTTCATCCGCTGAAGCGCGAAAGCCCCCGGAGGGGATTTCCCTCCGGGGGCTTTGCTGTATTTAGGGCTCTTTCATGTTTGCTCCCACACCATGGGCGTGTATCGGATGCCGTCCGGGGACAGCTGTTCCTCTGCCGTGGGAGAAAAGCCCAGATGGCGGTAGACCTCCACTGCATAGGGGGAGCTGTGAACCGTGATCCGCCCGCGGCCGCCCTCCGCCAGATATGCCTGGAACAGGAGGCGGCCGATGCCCTGGCGGTGAAACGCCGGGTCTACGAAAAACAGGGCGATGTGGCTCCCCTCCGCCGCCAGGACTCCCAGGAGCTCCTGCCCCTCCCAAGCGCCAAATAGTGTCAAGTGATTTACCTGTTCAATATCTGAAAGATAAGCACGAAATGCCTCCACGCCCTCCGGCGGATACTCCGGCGCCTCAAATTCAAGGAACACCCGCCAGCACAGGTCCATGGCCGCCGGAAGCTCGCCACCCTGTATGCGTCGAATCTCCATCGCACACCTCATTCCCCCAGAAGGGACCGTACCCGGTCCAGCGCCTCCGGCGCCGACGGCTTGATGCCGATCACGGGTACGGTCAGCCCTGCCGACTCCAGTGCCGCCCGGAGAGATGCGATAAACACGCCCCGGCCGGGCAGTTCCCGGTCCTGGTCCGAGGTGGTGTTCACCCCGCAGCAGGGGGAGCGGTCCATACCTACGATGCCCAGCACGGCAAATCCGTGCTTCTGGTACTCCCGAATCTGCCAAACCACCTGATCCGTCAGCTCCCGCAGCCGGGCAGATGCCTCCGGCTGGCCCATGGCCCGGCGGATGCGGGTGTTCTCTGCCTCCACTGGTCGTTCCCCTCCTTTGGGATCTCCCCGGTCCAGCCCCAGACAGCACAGCTCCGGGCACGGCATTTGAGCCACGCTTACCTGAGCATCCAGAATCAGCCGCAAAATCTCCCGGTGGGCGGCAGGCACCTCCGCCGTGCCGTCGGAAATGGCGTTCTGATTCAGCAGGCAGTGGGCCAGAAACACCACACGCCTGCTCCTTCCGTCGGTAAACATCCCGTCTCTCCTTTCATCGGCGGGGACTTCCCCTTTCTCAGCCTCTCAGACATCTCAGCGCAGACAGCCGGTGACGAACTTCAAGGGCACCTCCATCCGCGCGGCGATCTGCTCCGGCGTCATGCCCTGGTCCCGGAACCGACGGCAGACGGACTTCATATTCTCACCCACCTCAATGATGTGGCGGTCCGGGTCATAGAGCCGCACCACCCGCTGCCCCCAGCGATGCTCCAGGGGCGGGCGGACGTACACCACATCCGCGCACCCAGCCAGGTGCGCCAGGAAGCCGTCGAAGTCGTCCTCCTCAAAGTAGACCTCGCTGTCATTTGCACCAAAGCGGATCTCCTCCACCTCTTTTCCAAGGAAGTCCGTCCAGGTATCCAGTGTTTGGAGGCACAGGCCGCCGGTGAGGGTCACGTTGGCACCGAAATCCATCACCACATGAAGCCCCAGGACCTCCCGGTAAAAGGTCTTGGACCGCTCCATGTCCCGGACTGCCAGCAGGGGATTTTTCAGCTTCACAAGATCAGCCCTTTCTTGAAACGGATTGTGCTGCCGGGCCTGACGGCCGTCTGGACAGCACCCTTGCTCTATGATAAAATTGAAAAAACCATACAGGGAGGATTCTGCGATGGCAATCACTGTCAATATCTATTACACGGGCAACCGCGGAGCTGCCCGGAAATTCGCAGAGGAGATGACACCCACCACGCCTCCCCCATGATGGCGCAGATCGCCCGGCTTCGGGAGCAGTACGACCTGCACATGCGGGTGGAGCGATATCTGTCCGATGAGACGCCAACAACCTCTCAGGATGAGGCGTTTATCCGCAGATAACTGCAACCCCCGACTGCAAGAAAGGGGCGGCGGTCAGAGCCGGGCCTTTGGTCCGGGCTCTGACCGCCGCCCCTGCATTCTGTTTTGGAACGTGGGGGGTTACGTTCTCCTTCAGCCGGGACTTACGCCTGCATGGCCTTGGCGGATTCCTCCAGCTTGGCGATCAGCTCTTTGTACTTGGCGGCCTTCTCCCGCTCGGCGTTCACCACCGCCTCCGGGGCCCGGGAGACGAACTTCTCGTTGGAGAGCTTCTGCTCGACGCCCCGCAGGCCGTTCTGGGCTTTCTCGATCTCCTTGCGGATCCGCTCCAGCTCCGCGGCGATGTCCACCAGCTCGCTGAGGGGCAGATAGGCCGTGGCGTTGTGGGTGACGGCGGTCACCATGCCGGACACATCCGCCGGGGCGGCGTCCGCGAACTTCACCTCACTGGCATAAGCCAGCCGCTGGATGAAGTGCCTGCCCTGGGCGTAGACGTCCGGGGTGGCGGTGACGATCAGCACCTCCGCCTTCCGGGAAGGGGGCACGTTCATCTCCGCCCGGCGGGCCCGGATGGCCTTGATGGTGTCCATGACGGCCTCCATTGCGGCTTCTTCCTCTGGGAAGGCCAGGTCCGCCCGGTACTCAGGCCACCGGGAGGTCATGATGAATTGTTCCTCGTGGGGCAGGGCCTGATAGATCTCCTCCGTGATGAAAGGCATGAAGGGGTGCAGCAGCTTCAAAAGCTCCGTCAGCACAAAGCAGAGCACATTCTGGGCCGCCAGCTTGGCCCCCTCGTCCTCTCCCTGGAGGCGGGTCTTGGTGAGCTCGATATACCAGTCGCAGTAGGTATCCCACAGGAAGTCGTAGACCTTGGCGGAGGCCACGCCGATCTCGTAGGCGTCCAGGTTCTCCGTGACCTCCTTCACCAGGGTGTTCAGCTTGGAGAGGACCCACTTGTCCTCCGGCGCCAGGGCGTCCGCCGCAGGGAGTTCACACTTGTCGATGGTGAGGTTCATCATCACGAACCGGCTGGCGTTCCAGATCTTGTTGGCGAAGTTCCGCATAGCCTCGCACTTCTCGGTGTAGAACCGGGTGTCGTTGCCCGGGGAGTTGCCGGTGATGAGGTTGAAGCGCAGGGCGTCGGCGCCATACTTCTCCGCCATCTCCAGCGGATCGATGCCGTTGCCCAGGGACTTGGACATCTTGCGGCCCTTGTCGTCCCGCACCAGGCCGTGGATCAGCACGGTGTGGAAGGGGATCTGGTGCATCTGCTCACAGCCGGAGAAGATCATCCGGGCCACCCAGAAGAAGATGATGTCGTAACCGGTGACCATGACGCTGGTGGGATAGTAGAAGTCCAGATCAGCGGTCTTTTCCGGCCAGCCCAGAGTGGAGAACGGCCACAGGGCGCTGGAGAACCAGGTGTCCAGCACGTCCGGGTCCCGGGTCAGATGGGTGAAGCCGCACTTTTCGCACTTGGTGGGGTCCTCCCGGGAGACGTTGATGTGGCCGCAGTCGTCGCAGGTCCAGGCGGGGATCTGGTGGCCCCACCACAGCTGGCGGGAGATGCACCAGTCATGGACGTTCTCCATCCAGTTGGTGTAGGTCTTGGCGAACCGCTCGGGCACGAACTTCACCTCGCCCTCCCGGACCACCCGCAGGGCCTCCTTGGCCAGGGGCTCCATCTTCACGAACCACTGGGCGGAGATCAGGGGCTCCACGTCATTGTGACAGCGGTAGCAGGTGCCCACATTGTGGTTGTAGGGCTCGGTCTTGACGAGATAGCCCTGCTCCTCCAGGTCCTTGACGATCTGCTTGCGGCACTCGTACCGGTCCATCCCATTGTAGGGGCCGCCGTTCTCGTTGATCCTGCCGTCGTCGCCGATGCAGCGGATGACCTCCAGGTTATGGCGCAGGCCCACCTCGAAGTCGTTGGGGTCATGGGCGGGAGTCATCTTCACGGCGCCGGTGCCGAAGCCCAGCTCCACGTAGTCGTCCGCCACAATGGGGATCTCCCGGTTCATGATGGGCAGGATGCAGGTCTTGCCCACCAGATCACGGAACCGCTCGTCCTCCGGATTCACAGCCACGCCGGTGTCGCCCATCATGGTCTCGGGACGGGTGGTGGCCACCACCAGATCGCCGCTGCCGTCGGCCAGGGGATAGCGGATATACCACAGGTGGCCGGGCTTGTCCACATACTCCACCTCGGCGTCGGAGAGGGCGGTGACGCAGTGGGGGCACCAGTTGATGATGCGGCTTCCCTTGTAGATCAGGCCCTTGTCATACAGCTCACAGAAGGTCTCCCGCACAGCCTTGGAGCAGCCCTCATCCATGGTGAAGCGGGAGCGGCTCCAGTCGCAGGAGGCGCCCAGCTTCTTCTGC
>DYBS01000190.1:3896-4480 GCA_019418525.1 Clostridiales bacterium | reverse complement strand
GCACCAGTCCGGCCAGCGCCACCATGCCCAGCCGCCCGCCGGGTACCACCGATGCCACGTACAAAAGCGCCAGAGACAGTGCGCTCAACAGCGCGGGAAGGGTCATCCGCCGGGTCCCTCCCCGGGAAGCAGGCCGGGCCACCTTAATACCCTCCTCCGCAGCCACCGCACAGGCAATTGAGACACATCATCGTCGTACAGCAGTCACAGGCGTCCGACCCACCGCCATAGCCATAGGGCCGGTAGGCCTGTCCGCCCTGCTGCATCATGGCCAGCGCCTGGCGGTACTCACCATTGGTGGGATCCAGCCGGCAGGCCATTTGGTAGTGCTGCATAGCCTCGTCCAGCCAGCCCTTTCGATAGGCGATGCTTCCCATAAGGAAGTGCCATTCGCCGTTCTGGGTGGGGGCGCTGCGGAGCAGCTGCTCGGCCCGGGTCAGGTCCCCCAGGTTGATGGCCTGGCGGGCCTGCTGGTAGATGGTACCGCTCCCCTGCTGCTGCTGTTGATAGCCGCCGCTGCGCTGGTAGCTACCGGCGCTGCCATAGGCACTCTGGGTACTGTTTCCCCGTCCAGAGCGCTCCTT
>DYBS01000190.1:0-3886 GCA_019418525.1 Clostridiales bacterium | reverse complement strand
CCTTTGTGATGGCCTCGTAGGCGGCATTGATCTCCTTCATCTTCTCCTCAGCCAGATCGGCTAGAGGATTGTTCTGATAGTTGTCCGGGTGGTATTTCCGCGCCAGCTCCCGGTAAGCCCGTTTGACCTCGTCGTCACTGGCGCTGGGGTCCACCCCCAATACACGGTAAGGGTCGGTCATGTATCCATTCTCCTTCTATCGCGTCTACTGCGTTTTTTCGCGCTCCAGCAGCCCTGGAACACCTGGTCCTCCACCCAGGGAAGGCCCAGATACAGGATATTCTCTATAATGCCCTGGCGACAACCCAGCTCCAGCAGAGCACAGGCCGAGCCGGCCAGGTTACGGGAGTGGCGCAGAGTCAGCCGCACCTCCTCCCGGTGCTCCTGGGCTTGTCCGGAAAAGCGGGCGAGGATGGGGTTATAATTCCCCGTTTTCTCGTCCTCCCCAAGGTCATCCCAGGCGTCCGCCAGATAGATCCAGCGCCCCACATGGTACAGAAGTTCTCCCATGGCCCGGTCCCGCATGGCCTCGCCGGTGGGGGGCGCCGCGGCCCGTAGGATACGGGCAAAAGCGTCTGCCGGCCGGTCCAGGGACGGACAGCCCTCGCGCTCGAGGACTGTGAGCTCTTCCAGACAGGTGCGGGTAGTCTCGTCAAAGTCGGGCCGCGCTTTTGCAGCCCGGTGGTAGGCCCGGCGGAGGAACCGGCAGGCCAAGCGGCAGGCCAACGCCTTCCAGAAAGGCCCATCGGCCACGCCGTCCCGCAGCTTCCACCAGGTGAGGATAACGCTCTCATCAGCGGCCAGCTCCAGCGCTGGGTGGGGGGCAAGGCAGGTCCGCTTCCCACACCAGAGCCGGGCGGGGCAACGACAGGAGCTCAGCTCCGGTCGGTCTTCCGCTGGCAGGAGCAGAAGGACCAGGAAGGTAAAATCATAGCTCAGAGACAGCTGGGCCCACAGCCCGTGGCGACGGCCCAGCGCAGCGCACAGCGCGCAGTAGGCGGCACGGTAGTGCTCCCACTCCTTGACCTTCAGCTCTCCCCGCAGGGGGCGCACATAGCCGAACACTCAGCGGCCCTCGACTCCGGTGATGGAGAAGGCCGTCATGTTCCGACGCTTCACCACCCGGTTCACCGCCACCGCCGCAGCGATGCCGATCACAAAGCCCACACCGCCCAGAATGAGACCCACGTTTTCTGCGCCGGTCACCGCGGCGCCTGCAAAGCAGAACACGAAGAAGAGGAGCAAAGGCAACAGATAGACCACCGCAGCGATCCAGAGGACCTGTCCCGATCGGCTCTCCACCCGGACGGTGTCCCCCGGCTGGGCTCCCAGTGGGTTGTCCGCTACCGCCTTGACCTCACTCTGTACCAGCATCTCGCTACACCCGCCACCGCATTTTGAGCAGTCGTGTCCGCAGGCTGATTTCCGTTTCACCGCGATCTCTGCCCGGCCCCCGGGCAGGAGCCGATTCACGCGGGCTGTCTGTTCCATGGATCATGCCTCCTGTTTGCCGTCAATTCCGCTGGACGTTGACGACGATCTTGTAATCGCCCACCACGCCCACGTCGCTGGTGCCATCCAGATAGACCTTGGCATCCACCGTCTGGTTGCCACGGCCGGCGTTGGAGAGATCGGCCACGATACGCAGCTGAGATGGGATGACAGCGTCCACCGCCTCCTGCTGACCCCGAATCTGCACCTGGCAAGATAGGGTCACCTTCTCCGGCGTACACCCCTCCGGGCAGTTGATGAACTGGATGTTGTCCACTTCCAGCGTACGAGTGGCAAGGCCGGTGACCTTTACCGTCACAGTGGCCTGGGTGACTCCACTGACGTTGTTGAGCCCTGTCTCCAGGGGGATATCAAAGGTATAGGTGTTCTGGCTGAATACCTGGCTCAGATCGATCTGGCCCAGGATGATCTCTTCCTTGGTGGCCAGATCCTCCTCGCTGCCCGAGATGGTGATAGTCTTCGGCTCGATCTCCACCTCGGCGTTGTCCGCCGTGGCGCCGCCGCCGGGGATCAGCTCCACCTTCAGCTCCACCTCTTTGAGCTTCACCACCGGCAGTGTCACCTGCACGGTGCTTACGTCGGTCACCAGATTCAGGTCATTCAGGTCCAGCGCCTCACCGTCAAAGCCGATGAGCTGGAAGGGCATCTCACCGGTGAAGGTCTCGCTGAGGGGCTCGTCCCGGTTGAGGGTGACCAGAGCATAATCCACCTGATTCACAGCGCTCTCTTCTCCCTCCAGCTGGATGGAGGCGGGCGCAAAGGAAAATTCACCCTGCTGGAAACCGTCGGCCACGTCGCCATTAAAGACGCCCTTGACCTCCACTGTGCGCTGGGTGCACCGGGCCACGGTGTAGTCGATGTTCTGCGCGGTGGACCCGGTAATGCTCACCGCGTTGCTGGACACCCCTACCGGCAGAACGATGCGGTAACCGGTCGAGTAGGTGCCGGGATTCTCGATACCGGAGACATCCACCGACACGCTCATGGTGCTGGGGGTAAGTTTGAGCAGCGTGCTCCAGGTAGTGCGCACCGACAGGTTAATGGTCTGGTTGGCTCCGTCGGTGATCATCAGGCCCCGCTCCGCCAGGTCATCCTCCCCGGTGAACACCACCGGGACGTTGCGGATAGTATAAGTACCCTCATTGCTGTTGATATAGCCCACGTAGACCCACAGCACGATGGCTATGAGGATGGACAGGGCGATGTATGGCCCACGTTTATTCGTTTTCTCCATCGTCGTTGGCTCCCTTCTTGGACTTCAGGAGGTTGATGAGATTGAATTTCGGCTCGCTGACACTCTTTTGGGGGAGCAGCTCGTTGTGGAGCAGCCGGTCCAGGGTCTCAGGGGCCAGATGGCGCTTGAGCATACCGCCCACCGCCACAGAGATAGAGCCGGTCTCTTCCGAGACGATGGCCACCACAGCGTCGGAATGCTCGCTGGCGCCGATGCCGGCCCGGTGGCGCATGCCCAGCTCCCTCGACAGATTCACGTTACCTGACAAGGGCAGCACGCAGCCCGCACCCACAATGCGTCCATTGCGCACAATGACCGCGCCATCGTGGAGGGGCGCTTTGTTCCAGAAGAGATTCTTCAGCAGTTCGCTATTTACTGAGCAGTCCAGGGCGGTACCGGTCTTGATGGCGTCATCAAAGAGGTTCTTGCGTTCAAAGACCATCAGCGCGCCGGTCTTGCTCTTGGACAGGGCGGCATAGGCCTCCACCGTCTGCTGGATGGCGTGCTCGATCTCATCCGGCACTTCCGAATGGCTGAACATGTCCCCCAGGCTGCTGCTGCCCACCTGCTCCAGCACCTTGCGGATCTCGGGCTGGAAGAGGACCACCAGGGCCAGGACACCATATTCCACCACGCGGCTGAGGAAAAAGTTGATGGTCTTGAAATTGAAGATCTGGGCCACCAGCAGCGCCACCAGGATAAGCAGAACACCCTTGGCTACCTGGCCGGAACTGGTCCGGCGAACCAGCAGGATCAGCTTATAGATAATGAAGGCCATGATGCCCATATCAATGATATCGGACACATGGATCAGGCGCAGGTACCCCAGCGCATCCTCAAACAACAATAGCAGTTGTTCCATTTGCAACGTCTCTCCCTCCGGGCGCGGGACAGCTCTTTTCGCGCAATCGCGCGGCTTCCGCCGCGCGATTTGCCCCAGCCATCCATTCAGTAACCATTATTATACTGTCTTTCCCGGCCAATGGCAAGCCGCCAGGCTATGAATGTTCTGTTAATTTTCCGCCCCCGCAGCGGCGATGCAGCATCCGCCGAAGCCGCCGGTCCAGCCGGATGGCTAACGCCGACAGGGGCACCCAGAGCAGTGAGTAAGGCAGACAAATCTGCCCCAGCAGATTGAAC
>DYBS01000019.1 GCA_019418525.1 Clostridiales bacterium | reverse complement strand
GCCGCCAGCAGCGCTGCGGACAGCGCCGCGGCCAGGGTGCGTCGCTTCATGGGAAACCTCCTTGCCGGGAATAAAACGGCTTCTTTTTCCCTTTATTGTACCATCCCAACGGGGACCCGTAAATAAAAAAATCGCCCCCCGTGCTCTTGTCATCGGCGGATAGGGGTGTTATAATATCTTCACTAGATTGTTAAAAAATAAACGAACACTATCAAACAGCGAGGTGTCTCAACATGAATTACGCGGCCCAGTATGAGAGCAAGCTCACCACGGCGGAAAAGGCCGTCCAGATTGTGCAGTCCGGCGACTGGATCGACTACGGCTGGTGCACCGGCACCCCTGAGGCCCTGGATCAGGCCCTGGCGGCCCGCTATCAGGAGCTGACCGATGTGAAGGTCCGGGGCGGTATCATCTTCCACAAGCCCGCCATCATGTCCGTCCCCGACGTAGCCGAGCACTTTACCTGGAACTCCTGGCACATGTCCGGCGTGGAGCGCAAAATGATTGCCGACGGCTCCACCTATTACTGCCCCCTGCGCTACTCCGAGCTGCCCCGCTACTACCGGGAGAACGTGGCCCCCATCCACGCCGCCTTCTTCCAGGTCTCTCCCATGGACGCCCACGGCTACTTCAGCTTCGGCCCCAACGCCTCCCACATGGCCGCCATGTGTGAGCGGGCTGAGATCATCGTGGTGGAGGTCAACCCCAACATGCCCCGGTGTCTGGGCGGCAAGGAACACGTCATCCACATCGACCAGGTGGATATGATCGTGGAAGGCCCCGCCTCCGCCCTGGGCCAGCTGCCCGCCGGCGGCCCCGCCACTGAGGTGGACCAGGCCGTGGCCCGCCTCATCGTGGAGGAGATTCCCAACGGCGCCTGCCTCCAGCTGGGCATCGGCGGCATGCCCAACGCCGTGGGCTCCCTCATCGCCCAGTCTGACCTGAAGGATCTGGGCGTGCACACTGAGATGTACGTAGACGCCTTTGTGGACATCGCCATGGCCGGCAAGATCACCGGCGCGTGCAAGTCCCTGGACCGCTTCCGCCAGACCTACGCCTTCGGTGCCGGCACTCAGAAGCTCTACGACTACCTCAACGACAACCCCACCTGCATGGCCGCGCCGGTGGACTACACCAACGACGTGCGCACCATTGCCCAGCTGGATAACTTCATCTCCATTAACAACGCCGTGGACGTGGACCTCTTCGGCCAGGTCAACGCCGAGAGCGCCGGTATCCGGCAGATCAGCGGCGCCGGCGGCCAGCTGGACTTTGTCCTGGGCGCCTACCTCTCCAAGGGCGGCAAGAGCTTCATCTGCTGCTCCTCTACCTTTATGAACAAAAAGACCGGCCAGCTGGAGAGCCGCATCAAGCCCACCCTGGACGTGGGCTCGGTGGTCACCGACGCCCGGCCCAACCTGCACTGGCTGGTGACCGAGTACGGCAAGGTGAACCTGAAGGGCACCTCCGCCTGGGAGCGGGCCGAGAAGATCATCTCGGTGGCCCATCCCCAGTTCCGGGACGAGCTGATCCAGTCCGCCGAAAAGATGCACATCTGGCGCCGCTCCAACAAGCGCTGATTCCCTCCCCCTTCCGCCCCTACGGGTCCTCCGGGACCCGTGGGGGCCTTTTTTGTCGGTGGCGAGGAAGCCCCCTTGACTTTTGTCCGAAATCGGACTATACTCTCCGATGTCCGATTTCGGACATTTTGAGATGAGAGGAGCTTTCCCATGCCGCAATCCAACCTGCGGGCGCTTCTGGACCGCTATAACCGGATCTATAAGGAGACCAGCCAGTTTTACCACCACCTGGCCCGGCGCTTTCAGCTGTCCGACTGCGCCTTCTGGATTTTATACACCCTGCGGGAATCCGCCGAGCCCTGTACCCAGGCGGAACTGTGCGCCATCCTGTGCCTGAGCCGCCAGACCGTCAACTCCGCCATCCAGCAGCTGCGGCGGGCGGGTTATCTGGAAGTTCTCTCCTCTGCCGACGGCCGGGCTGGGAAGCCCCTGGTGCTGACCGAGGCGGGCGAGGCCCTGGCCCAGGCCACTGTGGATCGGGTCTTTTCTGTGGAGGAGGACGCGCTGGGGCATTTTTCCCCGGACGAGCAGGAGCAGTTTCTTGCGCTGAATCAGCGCTTTGTCCAGTATCTGCGCCGCAGCGCCGATGTGATGCTGGAGGACGTGCCCCTATGAGAATCCAACTCTCGGAACACTTCGACTATCCCAAGCTCCTCCGCTTTGTGCTTCCGTCAGTGATTATGATGGTTTTTACCTCGGTATACAGTGTGGTGGACGGGCTGTTCGTATCCAATTTCGTGGGCAAGACTTCCTTTGCCGCGGTGAACCTGATCATGCCTTTTCTTATGGGCATTGCCGCCGTGGGCTTCATGTTCGGAACCGGCGGCAGCGCCCTGGTGGCCATCACCCTGGGGGAGGGCCGTCGGGATCAGTCCAATCGGTACTTCTCCCTCATCGTCTACGCCACCATCGCAGCCGGTTTCTTGCTGGGCGGCATCGGATTCTTTGCCGTCCGCCCCATCGCCGGGGCGATGGGGGCCACTGGGGAGATGCTGGACGACTGTGTGCTTTATAGCCGCATCCTGCTGGCCCTTCAGCCCACCTACATGCTCCAAATCACCTTCCAGAGCTTCTTTGTCACGGCGGAAAAGCCCCGGCTGGGCCTGTGGGTGACGGTGGCGGCAGGGCTCACCAACATCGTGCTGGACGCCCTCTTTGTGGCGGTGTTCCGGTGGGGCATCGCCGGGGCCGCTGCTGCTACCGTGATGAGCCAGGTGGTGGGCGGCTGCTTCCCGCTGCTCTACTTCGCTCGGAAAAATGACAGCCTGCTCCGCCTCACCCGCACCCGCTTTACCCCCGGGGTGCTGTTGCGGGCCTGTGCCAACGGCTCCTCGGAGCTGATGACCAACCTGTCCTCCTCGGTGGTGAACACCCTCTACAACCTCCAGCTCATGGATCTGGCGGGCGAGGACGGCGTGGCGGCTTACGGGGTACTGATGTATGTGAACTTTATCTTCAACGCCATTTTCTTCGGCTACGCCATTGGCAGCGCCCCGGTCATCGGCTATCAGTACGGTGCCGGTCGGACCGGCGAGCTGCGCAACCTCTTCCTCAAGAGTCTCTCCATCACCGCTGTGTGCGCTCTGTGCCTCACCGCCCTGGCCGAGGTCCTGGCCCAGCCCCTCTCTACTCTCTTCGTGGGGTATGACCCGGCACTGGCCGCCATGACCTGCCACGGCTTCCGGCTCTATGCCCTGGCCTTTCTCCTGTGCGGCTTCAACGTATTCGGCTCCGCCTTCTTCACCGCCTTGGGCAATGGCGGCGTGTCCGCCGCCATCTCCTTCCTGCGCACCCTGGTGTTCCAGGTGGCGGCCATCCTGCTGCTCCCCCGCCTTCTGGCACTGGACGGCGTGTGGCTGGCCATTGTGGCTGCGGAGTCGGCCTCCCTGGTGGTCACCAGTTCTTTCCTGTTCCGGTACCGGAAGCGGTATGAGTACGCCTAACAAAGACATTCTTTTTGGCCTTTCCCCATGGGAGAGGCCATTTTTTGCCGTTTTATACTGAAAATTCTGTATAATATTTCGCGCTCTTCCCACTTGTCATGCAAAATTTTTCCCACCATTCTTTTCTTACTTTATTGAACATTTCCCATGAAAATCTCCACAATATTTTGTTTTTCGATAATGTCTTGCCGCTTCTTCTCAATAAAGAGAACTGGTGGTATAATTTTTGCGTTTACTTAGAGAGGAGAAAAAGAGACGTTACTATTTGGAGAGGAGGAGGAATTTATGAAACATCCTTGCATCGAATACATCAGCGCCTGCGGCTGATGCGAGGTATACGCGGGATTGGTTCAATCCCTTGCCGTGGAGTATCAGGGCCGTGTGGACGTGAAGATCTACAAGTCCGGCGTTGATACCGACTATGTCGCCAAATACGGCGCCATTTCCAAAAGCATGCTGATCATCAATGAGTCCAAAGCCGTTGCCAAGCTGAGCAAAAGCGCGGTACGGAACGCGTTTGAGGAGGCGCTGAAAACAGCATGAGTGAGTTTCTGGACTTTCTGTGGACTGTTCTGAAGTCGGCGGTCAACATGATCAACGGTGCCTCCTACTGGATGGTGTTCAGTCTGATCGTGGCCGGCTGTCTGCATGAGTTTCTCACCCCTGAGGCACTGCAGAAGAGCAACCTGGGCACCACACACATCACCGGTGTGCTGTGGGCCACCCTGACCGGCATGCTCATCCCCATCTGCAGCTGCGGCAGCATCCCTCTGGGCATCGGACTGTACCACTCCGGCGCCTATCTGGGGCCCACGCTGGCCTTTATGACCTCGTCCCCCATGATCAACCCCATCGCCATCATTCTCGCCTATGGTATGCTCGGTCCCCAGATCGCCACGGTCTATGTCATCACTGGCTTTGTGGCCCCCATGATCATCGGTATCGTGGCTAACCGCTTCGCTGGGAATGAACTCCATGTGAAGCGGGATGAGAACGCCCCCCAGCGCATCCAGCTGGAGATGGAGAAGCCCTCGGTGCCCCGCCGGGTGCTGATGGGCCTGCGCTGGTCCTTCAGCGAGCTGGCCCTGATGATCGGCAAATACACGGTGCTGGGCATGCTCACCGCCGCGCTGATCTTCAGCCTCTTCCCTCAGAGCGCCATCCAGCGCTATCTGGGCAACCCCGGCTTCATCTCCCTGCTGGGCATCACTGTCATCGCCGCCGTGATGTACGTCTGCGCCGTGGGACACATCCCCTTCATCGCGGCCATCGTGGCCAGCGGCGCCGCCCCCGGCGTGGCTATCACCTTCCTAATGGCCGGCGCGGCCACTAATATCTCCGAGCTCATCACCATCCGCCATACCATCGGCAAGCGGGCCATGCTGATGTACTTCGGTCTGGTGGTCAGCATTTCCAACGTAGTAGGCTATATCACCAACCGGCTCTTCCCCGACTTCGTGCCGGTGCTCAACTACGACGCGGTGACCCACTCCATCTCCACCGCCAACACCATGATCCACGAAGCGCCCGACTGGCTCAAGTATGGCTGCACCGCTCTTCTCATCTGCTACGCCCTGTACGCCGGCTTCAGCGCTCTGCGCAGCCGCTTGCAGAAACATGCGGCCCGCAGCGCCAGTCGTGCCTGATCATGTAAATGAAGGAACCAATCATGAAGCAGACAAAAGCAAAACACTCTCTTCCCCTGTGGGTCTGGTTTCTCCTGATCGCCGCCGCTCTGGTGGCGCTGTTCTTCGTTCGGCAGCGCATCTATGCCATTGAGGCCGAGCAGCAGGAGTCGGACCGGAAAAATTACGCGGAATCGGTACCCGAGGACAACGAGGCTCTCCTCTATTTCCAGCAGGAAATGCCCGGCCGGGAGATCTTCCTAGCCTGCGAGGAGGACTTGACTGACGACGGACGGAAAGACCTGGTGGTGGTCTACCACAACCCGGAGGAGGGGGTCATCAACTGGATGGTGGCCCTCATCAATCAGGGCGACGGCACCTACAAGATCACACCCCCCACCCGGGCACCTATTGAAAACCAGGCCATCCGCTTTTTCAACATGGACAAGGCTGGTGAGATGGAATTCGTCCTCACCGGCGAGAAGGACGGCGAAGTTGGCTACGCCATCTATCGCATCATCGACGGCGAGCTGATCAACCTGTTCGGCGAGGATATGGAAGACTGCTGCTGAGCGGGAAGGAGGCGCGCACACCATGGATGCCATCAAACGGGGCGCGGTCTTCCTGGCCGTTGCCCTGGTCCTGGGTCTGCTGCTGGCCTTTGTCCTGCCCCGGGAGGCCAAACGGTCCACGGAAGATGAGAAACTCCTGGTGGGCGTGGGCGATGACATCACCGGCCGGCTGATGGAGCAGATCCTGAAACGCTATCGCGCCGACGGCCACGACGGCCTGGCCAGCGCGGGAAGTGAGAACCTGGACTCCTACCTCTTCATCGACTGCTGCTCCAACGCCGGGCAGTGGTCCCTGCTGACCCAGGACATCGACCTGGGCTTCTATTGCAGCCACATCTCCATGGCCATTGTCAACCAGAGCGAGGGCTTCTCCATCTACAGCCCCGTGGTCATGAACGGGGAGGTCCTGGGCTACTGGACCGACCCGGAGGACATCCGCACCATGGCCATCCCCATGAAGCGGGAGCATCTGGCCGAACTGGTGCGGGAGGAGTACCCGTGGGTGGAGAACATCGAAGAGGTCTCCTCCACCTCCATCCTGTACGCCTTCGGCGACAAGCAGGTGGACGGGGCGGTGATGGACATTGCCCGAGCCTTCCAGATGCCGGAGTACCAGTATACCAGAGTCTGCGACCAGAACTACGTATCCTACTGTCTGGTGGTGCGGGACGATATCATTGACACTCCCCAGTTCCGCACCTTTATCCAGTACTACAACCAAACTGTGGAGGAACTCAGTGATAAAGATACGCTCCAGGCGCTGTACGGCATGGACGACGCGTTCTGGGACACCGTCAACCTGAAATTCCTGTACCTGCCGGAACCGGGACAGGAGTAACCGTCCCGATTGGGAACACAACGAGAAACGAGGGAATGGAAAACTATGTCGATTTCTGTGCAGGGCATCACCAAATCCTTTGCCGCCAAGGGAAACAAGAAAGAGAAGAAGCTGGTCCTGAAGGATATCTCCTTTGAAGTCCACGACGGCGAATTCGTCAGTCTGGTGGGCCCCTCCGGCTGCGGCAAGACCACCACGCTGACCATCATTGCCGGGTTTCAGAAGGCGGACGCCGGTCAGGTTCTGGTCAACGGAACTCCCGTGACCAAACCCGGTCCCGACCGGGCCTTCGTGTTCCAGAATTACGCGCTGCTGCCCTGGCTGAAGGTGGGGGACAACATCATGTACCCCATGAAAAAGCAGGGCATCCCTAAGGCAGAGCGAGAGAAGCGGCTCAAGGAACTGCTGGCCATCGCTCAGATGGAGAACAGCGCCAACAGCTATATCTATGAGCTCTCCGGCGGCATGAAGCAGCGCGTGGCCATCCTGCGCGGTCTGGCCTGCAACCCGGAGATCCTGCTGATGGACGAGCCTTTGGGCGCTGTGGATTTCCAGATGCGCAAGCTCCTGCAGATCCAGATGGAGGCTATGCTCCAGCAGCGGAAGGTGACCACCATGATGGTCACCCACGACGTGGACGAGGCCATCTATTTCAGCGACCGGGTGGTGGTCATGTCCCGGGACCACGGCCGCATCATGGCGGACGTGAAGATCGACCTGCCCCGCCCCCGGGACCGCACCTCCGAGCGGTACCACGAGTACATGGACCAGCTCACCGAGGTATTGAAGAACGCCCTCAACGGCGAGGTCTTTAACGATGAGGACAAGGACCTTATGAAGTTTATCGAGAACGTGGAGACTGGCGCCGACCTCACCGAAGGGCGAACCATTTTGGGTACGGAGAAAGAGACTTCGGCGCCCAAAAAAGAGCGCAGGAATTTTCTGCGCAAGACCCGGCAGTGTCACGACGTGGCGGATGACAAACTGTAATCCTTCCCGCTCGTGTCCTGATAGAAGCAAACACCCAGTGTCTATGGAGGGAAAAAAATGAAAGTTGCGTATCTGTTTGAGTCCGAGCACGCCCGGGAGATCCTGGAGAACATGATCATCCCCCAGCTGGAGAAGGGTACCCATGTGGCCGAGGTGGCCGGGATGATGTTCTTCTTCGATAACTGCTATATGCTGGTAGAGGGCAACGACATCGCCAAGCGCCTGGCCGCCCTGTCGGAGAAGACCGGCATGCTGCTCATGGCCTGTGACCGCTGCTGCATTCAGCGGGAGATCGAGGACAAGCTCATCGCCCCCGCCGGCATCGGCTGCTTCCCCAACGTGTACACCGCCCTGGCCGGTGCCAACATTGATCAGGTGATCACCCTGTAACACCGCCCCTCATCTCCATCCGAAACGAGGCGATCGCAAAGCATTATGGATCAAGGTCAACGAGATTTACAGCGCATGCAGACCTCAGTACGGCTGGGCGACCGGCGAAACTTCCGCAATATCTTTGGCTCCGTTGTTTACTATTTCGCCTTTGCCGGCTGTCTGGCGGTTCTGCTGCTCATCTGGTATTTCGCCGCCCACAAAGTCAACTATGTGGCCACCTTCCCCTACATCGAGGACGTGCTGGCCCGACTGTTCGAGGCGCTGGTGGACCCGTACTTCTGGACAAACTTCCTCATTACCTTTGTCCGGGTTCTCAAGGGCGTGGGCATTGCGGTGCTCATCGGCTTCCCTATCGGGATGGCCATGGGGTTCTCCCCCTTCCTGATGCGTACCCTGGCCCCCTATATCAACGCCCTGCGCCAGATTCCCATTACTGCTTGGGTCCCCATGGCCATCATCTGGTTTGGCCTGGGTGACGGCCCCACCATCTTTATCATCGCGTTCAATGCCACCTTTGTAGTCATCCTGAACGTCATCGCCGGCGTACAGGAGATCAGCCCCGACTTCTACAACGCCGTGCGCAGTATGGGCGCCACCACCAAGGATGTGGTGACGGACGTGGTGCTCCCGGGGTGCATGTCCGGTCTGATCACCGGCGTGCGTATGGCCCTGAGCGGCGCATGGATGACCGTATTGTGAGCGGAGTACATTGCGACGAGTGACGGCTTCGGCTACATCCTCAGCTACGCCCAGAGTCAGCTCTGGACCGACACGGTCATGGCTTACATGATCCTAGTGGGTGTGTTGGGCTTCGTTCAGGACCGTATCGTCCTGATGCTGGAGACGGTACTGCTTCGCTGGAAGCGGTAACCGTCTGCGGGCCTCCAGTCCGCAGCTCGCGCAATGGACAGCTCCCGGTTCGGGAGCAGGCTTTCCGCCCACCCCTGCGGGGGTCGGGGCGAAGACATGAATCATCATGTATCATTCCGGCCGGTCGGCGGCTTGGCCGGGCTACCCTGCCGCGGAGGCCGCGGCAGCAAAGGAAGTGACCTCTGAGAGCATGAAGCGAAACAAAAAACCGGGTTCCGGCGGCGGCGTGCCCGCCGTGCAGAGTCCGGGCAGCAAAAAGCGGGGAGCGGCCATCCGGAGCTGGCTGAGCTACTATGGAAATCTGGCCATCTCTCTGGTCTGCCTGATCCTCATCTGGTATGTGGCGGCCCATGCGGTGGACGACTCCTTCCGTTTCCCCATGATCGAGGATATTTTGGGGAAAATCGGCTATTCCCTGACCGACATGCACGTCTGGCGCAGCCTGTACATCACCATGCGCCGCGTGACTGTGGGCGTGTTCTGGGGCGCCGTGATCGGCTTCCCTCTGGGCGTGGCCATGGGCTTTTCCAAGGCCATTATGTACACCATCGCCCCCTTCATCAACTCCCTGCGGCAGATCCCCACCATGTGCTGGGTACCTCTGGCTGTGGTGTGGTTCGGTCTGGGCGACGGTCCTACCATCTTTATCATCGCATTTCAGGCGACCTTCAATATCCTGCTCTCCACCGTGGTGGCGGTACAGGGTATCAGTCCGGACTACTATAACGCAGTCCGCAGCATGGGCGCCAAAACCCTTGCGACCATCACGGATGTGGTGTTCCCCTCCAGCATGGCCGGTCTCATTACCGGCCTGCGGGTCTCCATCGGCAGCGCCTGGGGGGCCGTCGTCTGAGCGGAGTTCATTGCAACCACCACCGGCTTCGGATTTCTGATCCACGACGCGCAGGTCCAGCTGGATACCACTGCCATCATAGCTTATATGATTATTGCTGGCATTGTGGGCTTCCTGATGGACCGGATCGTGCTGGTATTGGAGGGCATGCTGCTCCGCTGGAGACAGTAAGCCTGGTGTGGGGCACGCCCCACATCGGTTGCAATGAACAACTCCCCGTTGGGGAGTAGGCGCCCGCACCTCCGCCTGAGGCAGTGAGTGCGGAAGGCACGGCAGTTGCCGATGCGAGTCCGGCCGGAGTTTCCGGCAGCATGTAGCCGGGGCCGGGCCGTGGCCTAACACGGCCCGGCTGCAGCTACTTTCACCATCTGATCGTTTCTGTGGGGGAATGATCGGAACAAATTACAATGGGAGAAAAGGCAATGAAAAAACGCAAACTTTTGGCACTGGGTCTGGCCGCGGCCATGCTCTGCCCGGTGCTCAGTTCCTGCCACGACAGTGAGCAGGAGGCGCAGCTCAACGTCAACTATGTGGAATTCGACGCCAACGAGGCCGTGGCGCCCTATCTGGACAATCTTCCGGAGATTCCGGAGGCAGACAAGGACTTCGTGGTCGAGATGGGCTTCTTCGACTGCGACCACATGGTGGGCGCCATCATCGGTCAGGAGAGCGGCATCTACGAGGCCCTGGGCCTGAACGTCAACGTGACCAAGAGCGGTCAGGCCATGAACGCCCTGATCGCCGGCGACATGGACTGCGCCTACGTCAGCTTCCAGAGCGCCATCAACAACTTCAACAAGGGCGCACCCCTGATCGGCCTGGTTGGCTCTCACCTGGGCGGCGCCCGCTACTTCCTGGTCCGGGATGAGATCACCTCTCTGGACCAGATCAAGTCCCTCACCGTCACCGAGACCTCCATGGAGAGTACCGAGTGGCTGCGCTTCAGCAGCGAGCTGGGCATGGACCCGGACTACCGCTCCTACGAGGGAGTCAGCATGAGCAACAGCGATGCCGTCACCGCCCTGAAGGCGGATCAGATCGACGGCTGCTTTGTGTGAGACCCTTATGCCTCCCGTGCGGAGGAAGAGGGTTACGGTAAGATTATCGACACCGCCTGGGGCTCCCTGTCCAACGAGCTGGGCATCGGCTGGGGCGTGTGCTGTACCGAAGTTTACAACCAGAATTTTGTCAATGAACACCCCGAGCTGACCGCCCGTCTGGTGCTGGCCAGCGCACTTTCCACCAAGTACATGTATGAACACCCGTACAGCGCGGCCATGATGTTCGCCAAGGAGTTCGGCACCACCGAATCGGCCGGCCTGCGCACCATGTACCTCAAGACCAACGCCGAGGGCCGCACCCTGAACTGGGAGATCAGCGGCCAGAACATCGATAACCTCTGCGCCTACCAGGAGTACTGGGGCATCAGCGAGGAGAACCGCTCCACCGTCACCACCGGCAGCGATAGCATCTTCGACCTGTCCTTCCTGGAGAGCTGCGGCATCGAGAGCTTCGACACGTTCCTGGACGAGGCCGGAATCAATGAGAAGTTCCCCGTGGGTATGAGTTATTCCGACTGGCTCTACGAGGCGGAGGAAATCGACGGCATCGACCACAACAGCGAGGTCGGCAAAGACGTGGACAAGTGGATGGAGGGTGAAGTCATCACCGAGCTGCCTTTGCACGCGGAGGACTGAGGCATGCTACCGGCGGGCCGTCGGGACCAGCGGCCCGCAATCCGTAAGTGTGTGTGTCGTAAATAGGAGGAGAAACGAGAAATGAAGCACAAACGACTGATCGCTTCGATTTTGGCCGCTGCCATGGTGCTGGGTCTCAGCGCCTGCCACGACAGCGGCGAACAGCCCCAGGATCTCGCTGAGACGAAGTACGATCCTGAGCAGGCCATCGCGCCCTATGTGGACAATCTGCCCGAGATCCCTGAGGCCGACAAGGATTATGTCATCGAGATGGGTTACAACAACTGTGACCACATGGTGGCAGCCATCATCGGTCAGGACACCGGACTTTATGAGGCTCTGGGCCTGAACGTCAACATCACCAAGACCAGCCAGGTGGCCTCCGCTATGGCCTCCGGCGACATGGTGGTTGGCTATGCCGGTTTCAGCGGCCTCATCAACAACTACAACAAGGGCGCCCGGGTCATCATGCCCGCCGGCTCCCACCTGGGCGGCGCCATGTACCTGGTGGTCAGCCCCGACGTGGAGTCCCTGGACGACGTGGTGGGCAAGACCCTGGACATGGGCCCCGACTCCCAGTACAGCACCTTCTGGCTGGAGATCTGTGACAAGTTGGGCATCCCCTCGGACATCGGGACCTACTACCAGGGCTCCAGCATGGGCGACGAGGACGCCATGATGGCTCTGCGGGCCGGACAGCTGGACATCATGACCTGCTGCGACCCCTATGCCTCCATCGCCGAGCAAGAGGGCTTTGGCAAGATCCTGGCCACCGCCTGGCACGCCGACGTCAAGGAGGATAAATCCACCGGCTGGGGCATCCACTGCGGTTATTACATCAACGCCGACTTCGCCGAGGCCCACCCCGAGCTGACCACCCGTCTGGTGCTGGCCCACTGCCTGGCCATCAAGTACATGTACCAGCATCCTTACAGTGCCGCTGAGATGTTCGCCGAAACCTTCGGCACCTCCAAGGACGTGGGCCTGCGCACCATGTACCTCAAGACCAACGCCGAGGGCCGCACCCTGTGCTGGACCATCGACGAAAGCAACATGGAGAACTACGAGAACTGGTACGACCAGCTGGGCGTGCCCGAGGAGGAGCGCGATCTGGTCACCGACGTGGACGGCTTCATGGATCTGAGCTGGCTGGACAAGTGCGGCATCGAGGACTTCCAGACCTTCATCGACGAGGAGAAGATCGACGAGGTCCAGCCCATTGGTATGAGCTATGCCGACTGGCTGTACATGGCTGAGGAGATCGACGGCATCGACCACAGCAGCGAAGTGGGCAAGGGCGTGGAGAAGTGGATGGAGAGCGGCAACAAGACCGAGAGCCCCATCGAGCCCTACACCGGCGACGGCGTCTATGTGGCCCCCATGCACAGCGAAGATCAGAGCGCCTAAGCATTCCCATCGCCAAATCCGGGAGAAACGGTGGTTATTTATCATGTCTCAACAGGATTACTGTCTCATCGCGTTTGCCAACAGCCACACGGCGATCTGTGCCCGGAGAGCGCTGGAGGAGGCCGGTCTGACGGCGTATATGATGCCCACACCCCGGGAGATCTGCGCCAGCTGTGGTCTCTCCCTGCGCTTTCCGCCGGAGGAATATCCCCAGGCCAGACAGGCGGTGCGGGACAAATCCCTTCCGGAGGAGTGCTACTCCTTCTACCGCATGACCTATGATGAGTACCACCGTCAAGTGGTCCCCATGGAGGAGTTGGTCCATTGACCTCTCCTCTGTGCTCTCGGAGATTCCTCATTTCCCGCATTCTTACATTCGAAAAAACCGCCCGCGCCGTGAGGAATCACGGCGCGGGCGGTTTTTTCGATCATTTGAGCGGAGCCTTACAGGCCCATCTCCTTCTTCACCTCGCCGAAGCACTGCACAGCGAAGTCCAGGTCCTCCTTGGTGTGGCCGGCGGAGATCTGGGTGCGGACGCGGTCCCGGCCCTTGGGCACCACGGGATAGCAGAAGCCCACCACGTAGACGCCCTTCTCCAGCATCCGGGCGGCAAACTCGTTGGCCACCTTGGGATCGTAGAGCATGACGGGGACGATGGGGTGCTCGCCCGGCAGCAGGTCGAAGCCCAGCTTCTCCATCTCGGCGCGGAAGTAGCGGGCGTTCTCATGCACCCGGTCCCGCAGCTCAGTAGAGGAAGTGAGCAGCTCCAGGGTCTTGAGGGTGGCGGCGCAGATGGCGGGGGCCACGGTGTTGGAGAAGAGGTAGGGACGACTGCGCTGGCGCAGCAGGTCCACGATCTCCTTCCGGGCGGCAGTGTAGCCGCCGGAGGCGCCGCCCAGAGCCTTGCCGAAGGTACCGGTCAGAATGTCCACCCGGCCCATCACGCCGCAGTGCTCGGGAGTGCCCCGGCCGTGTTCGCCCATAAAGCCTACGGCGTGGCTGTCGTCCACCATGACCAGGGCGTCGAACTCGTCGGCCAGGTCACAGATGCCCTTCAGGTTGGCAATGTAGCCGTCCATGGAGAACACGCCGTCGGTGGCGATGAGCTTCACCTTGCAGCCGCTGTCCCGGGCGTCCTCCAGCTGGCGGCGCAGGTCCGCCATATCGTTGTTCTTATAGCGGTAGCGCTTGGCCTTGCACAGACGCACACCGTCGATGATGGAGGCGTGGTTGAGCTCGTCGGAGATCACCGCGTCCTCGGGGCCCAGCAGGGTCTCGAAGAGACCGCCGTTGGCATCGAAGCAGGAGGAGTACAAAATGGCGTCGTCCATGCCCAGGAACTCGCTGAGCTTCTGCTCCAGCTCCTTGTGGATGGACTGGGTACCGCAGATGAAGCGGACGGAGGAGAGGCCGAAGCCCCACTTGTCATAGCTGGCCTTGGCAGCCTCAATGAGCTCGGGCCGGTCGGACAGGCCCAGATAGTTGTTGGCGCACATGTTCACCACCCGCTTGGCGGTGGTGGTGTCAATGCGGGAGCGCTGGGGGGTGGTGATGATGCGCTCATCTTTGTAGGTGCCCTCCTGGCGGATCTGCTCCAGGGTGGCCTGATACTGCTTGAGTGCGGATTTCATGGCCCGTATCCTCCTTTTTTACTTGGTCCAGTCCAGGATAACCTTGCCGGACTTGCCGCTGTTCATAGCGTCGAAGCCGTCCTGGAACTGGGTGTAGTGGTAACGGTGGGTGATGACAGGGGTCAGATCCAGGCCGCCCTGGACCATGTAGGACATCTGGTGCCAGTTGTCCATCTTGCGGCCGTAGATGCCCTGGAGGGTGAGGCCCTTGCAGATGATGTTGTTCATGTCCATGGGCACGGGCTTGTTGGAGATACCCAGGAGGCTAATCTTGCCGCCGTTGCGCATAACGCCCACCATCTGGTCCAGGGCGCTGCCGTTGCCGCTCATCTCCAGGCCGATGTCGAAGCCCTCCACCAGGCCCTGCTTCTGCATGACGGCGTTCAGGTCCTCCCGGGCCACGTTTACCGCGGCATCAGCGCCCATGCTGCGGGCCAGCTCCAGGCGGTAGTCGTTCACGTCGGTGATGACCACCCGGCGGGCACCGGCGTACTTGCAGATGCCGGCGGCAATGATGCCGATGGGGCCGGCGCCGGTGATGAGCACATCCTCGCCCACCAGGTTCCACATGAGGGCGGTGTGGGTGGCGTTGCCCACGGCGTCAAAGAAGGCCACCACGTCCTCGGGCAGGTTTTCCGGAATGATGATGACGTTGGACTCAGGGATACAGACATACTCGGCGAAGGCGCCGTCCCGATCCACGCCCACGCTGTTGGTGTACTTACACCACTGAATGTTGCCGTTGTGGCAGTTGCGGCAGTGGCCGCAGGTGATGTGGCCCTCGCCGCTGACCCGCTGGCCCACGCTGAGGCCGGTGACACCGGCGCCCAGCTTGGCGATCTCGCCCACATACTCATGACCGATGACCATGGGGGGCTTGATGTGCAGCTGGGCCCAGGGGTCCCAGTTGTAGATGTGCACGTCGGTGCCGCAGATGGCAGTCTTATGTACCTTGATGAGGACCTCGCCGGGTCCGGGCTCGGGGACGGGGACCTGGCGCAGCTCCAGCCCAACGCCGGGGGCAGTCTTGACCAATGCGTCCATCATTTGCATTTTAATGTCCTCCCATCAAAAACATTTGCGGTTTATTCGTCTTTTTCTTATGGACAATATACAATGGAACCGCCCGCCTGTCAAGCCGGTTTTGAAATTTTCTCCGTATTTTTTCCTCATCTCACGTCAGGATTGTCCCCCTCTTCCCCGGTGCTAACCCTCTTTTCCCACACATATGGTAAGAAAAAGCATTTTGAGGAGGTACTGCTATGAAATGCATCATCCTGCGCCGCCGCCTGCTCACCCTGGCCGCCTGTGCTGTTGCGGCACTGGCCATCTTTACAGTGGTCAATCACCCGGCAGTGGTGGGGGTCTCTGCCACCACCCGTCAGCTGCCCATTTACAGCGTGGAGCGGGATCAGAAGATGATCTCCATCTCCTTCGACGCGGCCTGGGGTGAGGTGAGATTGCGGCTCCTCTCCCGCAGCAGGTCCTGGTCACGCGGATGTTTTACTTTCTTTTAGGATAGCATAGTTTCGCCCGTTTTGCCACCGGAACGTGCCCTAAAACAACAGCGCCCCCGATCCCATGGCATGGGATCGGGGGCGTTTGTAGTCAGGTGCTCTCCCTCCAGTCCAGCAAGGCAAAGTGTTCCTTGATGCACTGGATGGCCACCTTTTCCTGATAGCGCACACACGGGTCCGGGCGGTGGATGAGGCACATCAGAATGGAGTTCTCCTCCCGGGTGCCGGTCAGCGGAATGCCCAGCAGCTCTTCTGGACAGCTCTCGCTGCCGTGCTGGATGGCATAGCCGCTCAAAAGGGAGACCACATTTCCGCTGCACACCGCCCGCTTCAGGAGGGTCACATTGGGAAAGGTGGTATAGCGGTTGCCGTGGCCCAGGTAGCGGGGCTGAGCGATGGAGTCCTCCTGGGTGTTGAAATGGTCCAGAATGGCAAAATTCAAATCACACAGCTCGTCCACCGAAATGCTGCGCCGTCCGGCCAGCGGGTGGTCCCGGCGCATGAGGAGGTAGAGCTTATCCCGGCACAGGACCTCCACCTCCACCTGGTATTTGGACGCGATGGCCCGGTATTCCTCCAGGTGGCGCTGGGTGTAGTAGGTCACGCCGATGTTGCCGTCATTGTTCAAAATGCGGTGATCTCGTCCCCTACCTCAATTCGGTGGTGGGCTGTACGCCGTTGTGCGTGCGCAGGAAGACGGGAAAGCCCAGCTCCTCCTCCACTCCTCTCCTTAGTCAAAGAGAATATGCATCTGTTCCATGCGGGACACTCTCATCCGGTGAGCAGGTCCAACTCGTTGGAAAAGGTATAGGTGATTTCAATTATTCCCGCTTCAAAGATCCGAATCTGTTGGATGGTCTCTGCCACCGTGATCCGGTCCAGACTAGTCAGCTTTCCGTCCTGAAGCAGAGACTGGACCCATGAGGGAAAGGGATTTTTCCCCTGGGGCCCCTCCAACTGCCGGAGCTGGGCGGTCAGCTCCTTCTCTTGACGCTCGTAGTCCGCTTGATAGCGCTGAAAATCCTCCCGGCGGAGCAGGCCGTCCCGGTAGTCCTCATAAGCCGCCTTTTTCAGCCGGTAGAGCCGCGCCCGCCCCATCTCCAGCCGCTGGCGCGCTTCGGCGTCCTCTTTGGGAGCCTCGTTTCCCTCCTCCTCGGCCAGCGCCCGAAGGTTTTTCACCGATGCGAGGATCTGGTTCAGGTCGTCCAGCACGATCTGCTCCAAAGTGGCGTGAGAGATGCTGTGCCCGGTACAGACCGTGGGCCCATACCGCTGATAGGAGCCGCAGTGGTAATAGATCCCGCCCCCGCGCCTGGTCTTGACCATGGCCCGTCCACAGTCCCCGCAGCAGAGAAATC
This sequence comes from Clostridiales bacterium, assembly GCA_019418525.1. GTDB lineage: Bacteria > Bacillota > Clostridia > Oscillospirales > Oscillospiraceae > Pseudoflavonifractor_A. The sequence goes on along the minus strand of DYBS01000019.1, from coordinate 1,683 downwards.
CGGCAAAAGCGCTCTGGTTCTGCGCAAAGCCGGGCTGCCGGGTCCGTCTGCCCAGCAGTCCCTGGACCCGCTCCCACTGCCCCGGCCCGATCACGGCCTCGTGGGTGTCCGGGACCACCATCCACTCCGAGCGGTCCCGCTGGACGGCCTTCCCGTGCAGGGTGGGGCGGGTATTCCGCCCCTGCTCCATGCACCCCGCATACATCTGGTTTTGCAGGATGCGGTGGATGGTGGCGTAGGTCCAGTAGGTGGTCTGCTCTAGCTTCCGCCCATTGTGGTAGCGCTCCCCCAGCAGGCGCTTGTACTCGCTGGGACTGGGGACCCCCTCGGCGTTGAGCTGTTTGGCGATCCGAATCTTGCCCCATCCCTGCTCAAAGAGGTCAAAGATCCGCCGCACCACCTGGGCTGCGGCGGGATCGATGAGCAGATGGTTGTGGTCGGCCGGGTCCTTGCGGTAGCCGTAGCTGGGGAAGGCCCCCACGAATTCCCCCCGCTGCTGCTTGGCGTGGATGGCGGAGCGGACCTTGTCCGAGATGTCCCGGGCGTATTGGGTATTGAAGAGGTTTTTCATGGGCAGGAGCAGGTCGTAACGCCCCTGGGCGCTGTCTACATGGTCGTTGACGGCGATGAAGCGGACCCCCTGGGCGGGAAAGACCCGCTCCAAGTAGCGCCCCATCTCGATGTAATCCCGGCCGAAGCGGGACAAGTCCTTGACCAGAACACAGTTGACCTTCCCCGCCCGGATGTCGGCCTCCATATTCCGAAAGGAGGGGCGGTCAAAGTTGGTCCCGGTATAGCCGTCGTCCTGATAAAAATCCACCAGATGCAATTCCGGGTGGGTCTTTATGTACTGTTCCAACAGCTTGCGCTGGTTGGCAATGCTGTCGCTCTCCGCCTTGTCTCCGTCCTCCCGGGACAGGCGCAAATAGCCCGCTGTGTTCCAGACCTCCATGGCCGCTCCTCCTCTCCGATGAATCTGCGTGCGCCTCAATGCCGATGGGCCTGGATCAGCGCCCGGAGTACCGCCTCCGGGTCCCGGACACCTTCAAAGTGCCGGATGACCTGCCACGCCTTTTGTTTCCGCGCTGCGTTTTGTGCTGGCATATGGAACCCTCCTGTTCAAATGGAATGTATGTGCGCTCCGGGCACAGATATTCCGCGGCATGCCGGGCAGGTGCGCCGACTTTACTTTTTTGGATTTTTGGTGCGGAACTGTCCATCGGAGTGTCCTTTCAGAAACAGTACCACCAATCACTCTTTTCGGTCGGGCGGGAGGTTGGGGCGGCCATAGGGCTATGTTGGTAGACCTCACTTGTCTTTTATGGGAAGTATGCTATAATTTTTACAGTTCTTGTCTGAACCGGTCCGTATAAGGGAGGTGGCACAGTCGTGAAGCGGCGTGGTGGACGTGGTCTGCTGGGAACGGCGCTGGTGCTGCTCCCTTTGGCGTGCATCGTCGGGAGCCTATTCATCGGATTGTACGATCTGAGCGCGGGGGACGTGCTCACCATCCTTTTCCAGCCCCAGATGGCCCCCGCCGCCCAGGTCAGCGTGGTGTGGCAGCTGCGCCTTCCCCGCACCCTGGCCGCCGCCATGGTGGGGGGCGCGCTGTCGGTGAGCGGCGCGGCCTACCAGGGGGTGTTCCGCAACCCGCTGGTGGACGCCGGAATGCTGGGCGTGTCC
>DYBS01000189.1 GCA_019418525.1 Clostridiales bacterium | reverse complement strand
CACCTTCCCGGTGTGCGGAACACTGGGATTTCTGTTGGCGCGGGCCATGCTGTGACTTGCGCGGCGGGGGAGAATCGTGTATGATGTTGAGCAGACCAAGCGAAGGAGCGTGTACCCATGCATTACGACGCCGTGATTTTTGATTTGGACGGCACTCTGCTCAACACACTGGACGACCTGGCGGACAGCGCCAACCACGCCCTGGAGGCCTCCGGCTTCCCCCGACGGACGGTGGACGAGGTGCGCCGGTTCGTGGGCAACGGCGTGGCCCAGCTCATCCACCGGGCGGTCCCCGAGGGCACCGATCCCCAGGCGGAGGAGGCGTGCCTGGCGGAGTTCCGGGCGTACTATATGACCCACATGCGCTGCAAGACCGCCCCCTATCCCGGGGTGCTGGAGCTGCTGGACGGCCTGCGAACGGCGGGATGTGCCGTGGCGGTGGTGTCCAACAAGTTTGACGCGGCAGTGAAGGAGCTGTGCGCCGACTACTTTGGCGACCGGGTGCCGGTGGCCATCGGGGAATCGGAGGGCGTGCGGAAGAAGCCCGCACCCGACACGGTGTTCCGGGCGCTGGAGGAGCTGGGGGTCCCGGCGGAGCGGGCGGTGTACATCGGGGACTCCGACGTGGACATCGAGACGGCCCGCAACGCGGGGATGAGCTGCATTTCGGTTTCGTGGGGCTTCCGGGACACGGCCTTCCTGCTGGCCCATGGGGCCGGGACCATCACCGCCAGCCCCGAGATACTGGCCCAAATCCTGGCGTAAAAAGAGCGTCTGAGCCACCGGCTCAGACGCTCTTTTTTGGTTCGGAATAAAAAAACCCCACGAGCCGAAGCTCGTGGGGGCCCCGCCGTGGCCGTGTGGACCCATTTAAAACCTGCACAAGAATGGCAGGTGGGTTGTCTCCACGCCGTTTCACTGCTTCCAACTTCCAGTGACCCACAAAGGGGGCCGGGAGGCCTGCAATCCACGGCGTGAGGGCGACATCCCGTTTAAGAGATGTGGGTTTAAATAAAGCCCATCACGCACCCGGCAGGAAGAATCAACTTCCTGAATGGAGAGAGGGGAACTTATTCCTCCTCGTCCTCCGCGAACAGGTCCTCCATGACCTGCTCATAGACGGCTTCCATCTCAGCCTCGTCATCCAGTGTGACCAGCTGATCCTCGCCGTCCACCTGGACCACCTTCAAGATGACCAGTCCGCCGTCCTCGCTCTCCTCGTCCACCTCGTGGTCAGAGGTGTCCTCGTCACCCTCGGTGACGGTGAGGAAGGCCATGTAAACCGCGCCGTTGTACTCCACGGTGGTACAGTATTCCAGCTCAAACTCATTGCCCTCTTCGTCGGTGAGGGTGATGAAATCGCCGCCGAATTCTTCGCTCATGGCAAACACCACTTTCGGTCCTGATCTCCTCCCACAGGGGGAGGGAGCCAAACCGCCGAGGCGATTTGCTGTGTTCCTATTGTACCCCGAAGGCGGAGAAAATGCAATATGGGAGCGTACGAAATTTTTGCGGGAGCATAAAGCGAGGAAAAAGTGGAAGGAATTAGGGTGGACAAGGCTGGGACCTGTGTTATAATAAAGGCTACTGAAGAACGGGCTGTGCGGTGACCATATTGTTTATGAACGCGCGGGGGAGATTATGCCGCACAGCGCCCCGCGGACGGTTTCGGAGGTGTAAACTTGGCAACGAGAACCAATCCCAGCGGAAAGCGGCGGAACGGCGGAACAGCCGGGGCCGTGGGCATGGGCGTGCTGAAGGTACTGGGGACGCTCCTGCTCATCGGTGTGATGACGGGGGCCTTTCTGGCCTGCTTTGCGGCGGTGTACATCCGCAATGTGATCCTGCCTGACGCCCACATTGAGGCCCAGTCCTACTCCACCGCCCTGGCCAGCACCATCTGCCGGGTGGATGAGAACGGACAGGAGGTAGAGCTCCAGTCCCTGTACGGCACGGAGAATCGGGTGTGGATCAGCTATGACGAGATTCCCAAAAACCTCATCAACGCCGCCATCGCCATCGAGGACAAGCGATTCTACCAGCACCACGGCGTGGACTGGCTGCGCACCGGCTCGGCCATCCTGAGCATGATGACCGGCCAGGACATCTATGGCGGCTCCACCATCACCCAGCAGCTTTTGAAGAACATGACCCAGTACGACGACATCACGGTAAAGCGCAAGATCCTGGAGATCTTCCGGGCCCTGGACTTTGAGAAGGACCATGAGAAGGACGAGATCATGGAGCTGTATTTGAACTATATCTACCTGGGTCAGAAGTGCTACGGCGTGGCCACCGCGTCGGAGTACTACTTCGGCAAGGACGTGCGGGAGCTGAGCCTGGCCGAGTGCGCCAGCCTCATCAGCATCACCAACAACCCTTCGGGCTACAACCCCTACCGCTACCCGGAGAACAACGCCTACCGGGCCACCCTGGTGCTCCAGGCCATGCTGGAGCAGGGCAAGATCAGCCAGGCCGAGTACGACGAGGCCAAGGCCCAGATCGACGCAGGGCTGAACTTCACCCAGGGCGAGAGCGACGACACCACCTCCACCATCCTCAGCTGGCATGAGGAGCAGGTGGTCCAGGACGTCATCAAGGACCTGATGGACCAGTACGAGTACACCTATGAGGTGGCCAGCCGCATGGTGTACAGCGGTGGACTGAAGATCTACTCCTGTGTGGACCCGGAGATTCAGGCCGTGGTGGAAGAGGTCTATGAGAACCGGGACAACCTGCCCCAGACCTCGTCCCGGGGCGAGCAGCTTCAGTCGGCCATCGTGGTCATCGACAACCAGGGCAACATCGTGGCCCTGGCGGGCAGCATGGGGGAGAAGGAGGGCAACCAGCTTCTGAACCTGGCCACCCAGACCACCCGGCAGCCCGGCTCATCCATGAAGACCCTGTCTACCTACGCCCCCGCCATCGACCTGGGGCTCATCACCCCCAACTCGGTCTTTGACGACTCGCCGGTGATGGACCTGAACGGGGCCTGGCCGTCCAACTCCTACGGCTACTACTGGGGTCTGGAGCCGGTCTATAAAGCGGTGGAGCAGTCCTCCAACGCCGTGGCCGCCCGGGTGCTTCAGGAGGTGGGCATCGAGCAGTCGGTGGGCTACCTGGAGAACAACTTCCACATCACCACCATCACGGAGGACGACTACGGCCTGTCCCAGCTGGCACTGGGCGGCATGACCGACGGCGTCACCGTGCGGGAGATGGCCACGGCCTACTCGGTATTCCCCCGGGGCGGTGTGTATCTGAAGTCCCACACCTACTCCCAAGTGAAGGACTCCAACGGCAAGATCATCCTGGATAACACCCAGCAGGAGCCGGAGACCGCTGTGAAGGCCACCACCGCCTGGTATATCAACGATATGCTCAAGAAGGTGGTGACCAGTCCCGACGGCGTGGGCACCGGCCGGGAGGCCTATTTCTCCGGCATGACCATCGCCGGCAAGACGGGTTCCACCAATGACTATAAGGACCGGTGGTTCGTGGGCTACACACCCTACTACACTGCCGCGGTGTGGACCGGCTACGCCAGCCACCCCGAGCGCATCAACAATGGCGCCACCAACCCCGCTGCCCAGATGTGGAAGAAGGTCATGGAGCCCATCCACGAGGGCCTGGAGAAGAAGGACTTCGACCAGCCTGGTGGTTTGGTGACCGTGCCCATCTGTCTGGACAGCGGCTTGCGGGCCACCGACGCCTGTACCCAGGACCCTCGGGGCAACCGAGTCAAGCAGGTGTACTTCTTTGAGAACGACGCCCCCAGCGGATACTGCGATCTCCACGAGTCCCGGGAGGTCTGCGTGGTCAGCACCACCAACGCCGACGGGGAGAGCAGCAGCAAGTACTACCTGGCCGGGGAGTTCTGTCCCCGGGAGGGCAACGCCGCGGGAGTGACGCCCACGGTCAAGACCATCTCTCTGCTCAACTACGTGCGCAGCGGCATCGCCGCCAGCGTGGGCACCCGGGACAGCGGCTACACCTGGGCCGGTGTGACGGCCTGCCCGGTCCACACCAGCGAGGTGCAGCCCACACCCAGCGTCTACGATCCGTCCACCTTTGATGTGACGAATCCGGACACCTGGCCGCCGGTGGACCAGTACCCGGACTTCGATCCGGAGGACCCCTCCACCTGGCCGGTGGCGGAGCCCACAGAGAGCCCCACCACCTCTCCCACGGAGAGCGAGGACCCGGAGGAGACTCCGTCGCCCACCCCCACACAGGAGGGCGTGGAGCTGCCGCCGGAGGCCGAGTCCAGCCATTGATAAAAGATCAAAAAGCGGGGCGCGCTGCTGATGCAGCGCGCCCCGCTTTTTGGCTTGCTTACAGGGTATCGTCCCCGCCGTCCTCCTGGCTGTCGGTGTGGAGGTGGGTGATGTTGTCCTCCGGCACTTCGCCGGTGGCGCAGGCCTCCGCCTCCTTCTCCAGCTCATCCAGCTCGGCCAGACGGCGGCGCAGGTTCTCCCGCTCCTGGGCGGACATGGCGGAGATGGTGTCGTTGAACCGCTCCTCCTGCCG
>DYBS01000188.1:1792-4615 GCA_019418525.1 Clostridiales bacterium | reverse complement strand
CCACAAGATCTATGTGACCAAGACCGGTAAGAAGTACCACTATGATCCTCACTGCAACGGCGGTACCTACTACGAGAGCACCCTTCAGGAGGCCCAGGCCCGGGGCCTCACCCCTTGCGCCAAGTGTGTGCTGAACTGAGTCAACCAAAGCGTCAGGGCTTTCAGCCCTGTACGGGTTGAACATAATGTTTGGGAGGAATGAAAATGAAAGGCAACCTGAAATCGTTTTTCGCTGGCGTCCTCACCACAGTCGCGGTGATCGGTCTGATCGGCACCGCCGGCGCCACGGTGGCCAAGCGCACCGCCACCCTGGACTACAACAACATCAAGGTCACCCTGGACGGCAAACAGGTGGATCTGGTGGACGCCAACGGGAACTCCGCTGAGCCCTTCGCCATCAGCGGCACCACTTACCTGCCTCTCCGCCCCATCGCCAACGCCCTGGGCCTGGATGTGGCCTGGGACAGCTCCACCAACACCGCGGTACTCACCACGCCGGTGACGTCGGAGATGCCCTCCGGCACCACCATTCTGGACCAGCAGGGGATCAAGATCACCTATCTGGGGATTGAGAAAGCGGACAGCTTCCTGGGCGGTTACCAGATCAACCTGCGGATCGAGAACAATACCACCACCAATTACACGCTCCAGGTCCGGGATCTGTCGGTGAACGGCATCATGGCGGAGTCGGTCTTCTCCTGTGATGTGGCGGCCGGGAAAACGGCCAATGACTACATCCAGCTCTATAACCTGGAGGAGTCCGGCATCACCGGGCCCGTCCAGGAGGCAGAGTTCACCTTCCACGTGTTCGACTCGGACACCTGGGACACCTACTTTGACTCCAGCGTGATCACGGTCAAGTAACACAGACGAAGAGACCCGGGGCTCCGGCCCCGGTCTCTTTTCCCGCCCGTAATCGAACATATGTATCAAAATTCCCCAGGAGGTGACCCAAATGGACGCGGCCCGCTATCTGCGCAAATCCCGCATGGAGGAGGGCATGGAGACCGAGGAGGTCTTGGCCAGGCACCGGGAGGCCCTGGACCGGTACGCCGCCGGGCACAACATCCGGATCTTAAAGACCTACTGCGAGGTGGTCAGCGGCGAGAGCCTGTACGCCCGCCCGGAGATGCTGAAACTCCTCCAGGACGTGGAGGACGGCTGCTACGATGCGGTGCTGGTGATGGACCTGGACCGGCTCTCCCGCGGCCGGATGAAGGACCAGGGTATCATCCTGGACGCCTTCCGGGAGTCGGGCACCCTCATCATCACGCCGGAAAAGACCTACGACCTCTCGGACGACCTGGACGACGAGATCGCCGAGTTCAAGACCTTCATGTCCCGCCGGGAGTACAAGATCATCAACAAGCGCCTGCGCCGGGGTTTGCGGCAGACCATCCAGGACGGCTGCTACGTGGCCAACGCGCCCTACGGCTACCGCAAGACCACGGTGGACCGGAAGCCCACCCTGGAGATCTACGAGCCGGAGGCCAAGTTCGTGCGCATGATGTACGACCTGTACCTCCAGGGTTACGGCTGCGTGTCCATCGCCCGGCACGTCAACGCCCTGGGGGCCCGGCCCCACCGCTCGGCGGAGTTCACCCGCAGCAGCGTGGCCCACATCCTGCGCAACCCCACCTTCGCGGGGAAGGTAGTCTGGAACCAAAAGACCCACATCCGCAAGGGGGCCAAGGGCAACGCCAAGCACATCACCATCTACAACCCCCGGGAGAAGTGGACGGTGGTGGACGGCATCCACCCGGCCATCGTGACCCAGGAGCAGTACGATCAGGTGCAGGCGGTGATGGCGGGACGGTACATCCCCTCCCGGCAGGACGGCACGGTGCGCAGCCCGCTGGCGGGGCTGGTGCGGTGTACGGCCTGCGGGAAGAATTTGCAGCGGATGCTGATGAAGGGCAAGCCCTACCTCCTCTGCACCACCAAGGGGTGCAGCGCCAGCACGAAGTTTGAGCTGGTGGAGGGCCAGGTGATCCGGTACTTGCAGGAGACGCTCTCCCGGCTCTCGGTGGAGCCCCAGCAGGTAAAAGAGCGGGACACCACGGTGCTGGAAAATACCCGCCGGGCGCTGGAGCGGGAGCGGACGGCCACGGAGGGCCAGAAGGCGCGGCTCTACGAGCTGCTGGAGCTGGGCGAGTACGACCTGCCCACCTTCCGGGAGCGGATGGGGGTGGTGAAGGGGAAGCTCACGGGGCTGGAGCGGCGGCTGCGGGAGGTGGACGAGGCGCTGCTGGAGGCCCAGCAGGGGGACCCGGCGGCGCTGGCCGAGCGCATCCGGGGGGTGCTGGACGCCTACGACGCGGCGGACGCGGCGGGCCGCAACGCCCTGCTCAAGAGCGTCCTGCGCCGGGTGTGGTACACCAAACCCAAGCACTCCGGCCAGGCTTCTTTCCAATTATCCTTTGATTTGAAAACTTTTTAACCCACTCAGAGGGGCTATATCTTCCGATAAGGACTGCATCGAGGATCTGCGCTTCTACCCCACCCGGGACTCCCAGTGCGCCATCGACCGGGCGGTGAATGTGAAGCCCTGCAAGGCCGAGCTGCTCTCGGTGTACATCGACGTGGAGCCCATCAGCTTCAACCGGGGATTCTACACCGTGGATGTGCGCTACTACTACCGCGTCACCGCCGACGCCTTCGTGGGCGCCGCCCGCCCGGTGGAGATCACCGGCCTGTGCGTCTTTGACAAGCGGGTCATCCTCTTTGGCAGCGAGAGCGCCGCCAAGGTCTTTACCTCCCGCGCCAGCGCCGACGGTCCCGACGAGCAGATGCGCAAGTGCAGCGTCCCCACCGCCGTGGTGG
>DYBS01000188.1:0-1782 GCA_019418525.1 Clostridiales bacterium | reverse complement strand
GGCCGTGGACCCCATCGTGCTGGGCATGAAGCTGGTGGACGTGTGCCAGTGCCGCCCCTGTGACTGCGAGATCACCGACATCCCTCCCTGCATCTGCGCCTGCTTCGGCAGCGAGCTGTGCTTCGGCAATGAGGATCGCCGGGTCTACGTCACTCTGGGTCAGTTCTCCCTCATCCGCCTGGAGCGGGACACCCAGCTGCTCACCCCCATCTACGACTACTGCGTGCCCGAGAAGGAGTGCGCCTGCGGCAACGGCCCCTGCGAGGACGATCCCTGCGAGATCTTCCGCCATGTGAAGTTCCCCGTGGATGAGTTCTTCCCCCCCAATCAGGCCCCCCAGGGCGAGGGCTGCTACCGCGAGATCAAGAACGGCTGCTGCCGCTGACGGAAACCAGAACGACCCGCGGGACCAAATGGTCCCGCGGGTCGTTCTCCTATTCCAGTTCCGCGCTGAGGACCACGCCCCCGCCCGCCGACTTGGCCTGATACAGAGCCTGGTCCGCCCGGGCCACGAATGTCTGCCCCTCCATCTCCAGGGCCAGCTCGGCCACGCCGATGCTGATCCCCATCCGGTAGCGCCGGTGGAGCTCCGAGCGCTTCATGGCCGCGCAGATCTCCCGGCAGATTTTGGCCGCCTGCTCCCCGCTCTCCCCCGGAAAGAGGATGCAGAACTCGTCCCCGCCGTAGCGGAAAATGGGGCGCTCCCCCGCCACCTCCCGCAGCAGCCGGGCGAAGCGGCTGAGGCACTGGTCCCCCCGCAGGTGGCCGTAGGTGTCGTTGAGCTGCTTGAAGCGGTCCAGATCCATCATGGCCAGCGCCGCCACATCGCGCGCCCGCAGCTGATCCAGCGCCTCCCACAGCGCCTTGCGGTTGTACAGCTGGGTCAGGGTGTCGATGCGCAGGGCCTGTTCCAGATGGTACTGCTCCTCCTCCGCCCGGAGGATGGCCTCGTTCTTCTGCCGCTCGTAGCGGATGATGGTCAGGCACAGCAGATACCCGCCCAGCAGAATGAGGGCCTCCAGGAGGAAATTCACCAGGCTCACGGTGTTGGCCTGGACCGGTACCTTGGACCCGTCCCAGTGGAGAAAGAGCCCGCTGAACAGCAGCCCCGCCATACTCAGCGCCGCCGTCACTGTGGTGAGAAGATAATCCCCATAGATGGCGGTGAGGAGCACCGTCACCAGAAAGAGCGTCGCGGCGCTGGAGAAAATGCTGTGTACCGTGTACAGCACCAGGGATACCGCCAGCATCCCCAGAGAGACGGCGTACCGCCGGACGTGGACCGGCACCGGCAGCCACCGGGACAGGGCCTCCATGGCGGCCAGGATGCACAGGTTCCCTCCGCTGGGGATCAGCAGGTATTTGATGAAATAGCCCCACAGATTGTCGGTCTGGAAACTGCTGGACTGGACCGAGACCAACCCCACCGCCGCCTCCACCAGCGCCGCCGCCAGCACCAGCAGCTCCACCGCGCCCCGGTGCATCCGCAGCCACCGCTGGAGGATGGCGTCCTGTTTCCGGCGGACCTGCTCAAAGAAAGACATCGGATCGACCTTTTGCTCCATGGGCCCGCTCCCTCTCTTCTAATCTTCCGCCGGGATGTGGACGTACCGCCGGTACAGGCTCTCCAGCGCCCGCAGGCGGTACAGCCGCCGGTGGGCCTCCATGGCCGCCTCCCGGTCCGGCGTACCGGCAGCGGACCAGCCCAGCATGGCATAGCGCACGGTGAAGATGTCCGCCTCGTACCCCAGGTCTCCAAAGCCGTTGCGCTCATAGAAGGCC
>DYBS01000187.1 GCA_019418525.1 Clostridiales bacterium | reverse complement strand
CTGCTCAGTCAGACGGGTGTCCACCTCTTCCGGGGCCAGGTGGCAGTCCGCGCCCCGGCGGAACTGAAAGGAGCGCTCTCCGTCGGAGGAAACGGCGACGATGGCCAGAGTGGTGGGAGCCTCGTCGGTGAGCAGTCCGGAGGTGTCCACCTGGTTTTCCGCGAGAACACCGCGCAGATAGCTTCCAAAGCTGTCCGCACCCACCTTGCCCAGAAAGGCGGTGTGGGCGCCCAGACGGGACGCGGCCACTGCCACGTTGGCGGGCGCGCCGCCGGGATTAGCGGCAAAGACCGGGACGTGATCGGAGTTAAAGCCGGTCTGGGTGAGATCGATGAGCACCTCTCCAATAGTGGTGATGTCAGTCATAATAACACCTTCCAACAAAACAAATCAGGTCCAGAAGGGCGGGCGCTCCAGCTCCGGCGGAAGAAGGGTGGAGGCGCTGCCACGGGCGGTATTGAGCTGGCTCTGGGTGAGGAAGAGGGCCTGGCTCAGGTCGGCTCCCCGCAGATCGGCCCCCCTCAGGTCGCAGCACAGAAAGCTGGTTCCAGTGAGGTCACAGCCCCGCAGGTCGGCCCCCTGGAAGAGCGCGTAGGAGCAGTCGTGCTCCCGCAGGTCGATGCCCAGAAAGCGCCGTCCCACGCAGCTGCCGTGGGCAGGGGCTTTCCGGGGGCAGTGAAAGACGATGAGCTGCCGCAAGGTGGTGTGGACCCGGTTGCGGTGGGTGTCTGGCTCCAGCGCCAACAGCTCCGGCACCGGCAGGGCGCGCAGTGCGGCATTTTCCGCCCGTAACTCCAGTATCCGGACCCGGAAGCGGGGGGTCTGGGCAGTCTCGAAGGCCTGATGGAGGTACCAGTCCAGCTGGTGAAGGAGCAGAAGCTGGGTGTAGACCTGAAAAAGGATCTCGCTGTCGCCAGCGGTGTCCCCCATGCGCCGCAGAGCGGCCGGCCCGGCGCCAAGACAGTCAAAGGCGGCGCAGCCGTACAGCCCCCGCTGAGTGAGGTCCCCGTAAAAGGAGCAGCGCTGGTCCTCCGTCAGGTGAGGACAGGGGACGCCGGGGGCTTTGGTGGCGGGAAAGCCATCTTCCCTGGCATGGGGAAGAACCACGCAGCACAGAGCGTGGCAGCGTGAGCAGTCCCGTTGGAGATGGAAACAGTCGGGACGCATGGGGACATTCCTCCTTCGATCAGCCGATGCCGCCTTTGACGATGCCGAAGATCACCACCAGAGCGGCCAGGAACACATAGAAGTAGGCCACCACGTCAAAGGCGCGGCCCAGGGGACGGGTGCGGCCGATATTCAGCTCGGCCTTGATGTTCTTCATCCCATAGATGAGGTAGATGAACACAGCACAAAGTACCGCGCCGAAGGGAGAGATATAGATGGTGACGGTATCCAGCCAGGCGCCCATCTTGGGGAGGGACTCCAGGAACACCGACACGCCGAATACCACCACCGAGATGACGACTACCGAGACGGTACGGGACAGGTGGAGGCGGTTGGCCAGGGCCTCACTGCATGCCTCCATCATGTTTACCAGGGAGGTGATACCGGCGAAGAACACTGACACAAAGAAGAGAATGGCGAACAGCCGCCCGGCAGGCATCTGGCCAAAGACCTGGGGGAGGGTGACGAACATGAGGGAGGGACCGCTGGAGGGGTCGATACCGAAGGCGAACACGGCAGGCAGGATGGCAAAGCCCGCCAGCAGAGCGGCCAGGGTGTCCAGTACGGCGGTGTAGCCCGCGTGCTTGATGATGTCCTCATCCTTGCGCATGTAGCTGCCGTAGATGAGCATGCCCGCGCCGTTGATGGACAGGGAGAAGAAGGCCTGTCCCATGGCGTAGATCCAGGTGTCGGCCCGGGTCAGGTAGGACCAGTCGGGCTTGAGGAGGTAGGCGTAGCCGCCCTCGGAGCCGGGCAGGAAAAAGACCCGCACGGCGATGATGATGAAGAGAATGAAGAAGGCAGGCATCATGAATTTGCTGATCTTTTCGATACCGCCCTCCACGCCCAGGATGAGGATGAGGGCGGTGAGGACCACCGCGGCCAGATGCCAGGGGATGGAGCCGAAGTCCACCGCTAGGGCGTCGAAGTACTGCTGGGCATCGGAGTGGATCACCGCGCCGGTGACGGCCCCGGCGCAGTAGCGCAGCACCCAGCCCACCACCACCGAGTAGCCGATGGCGATGCCCAGTACACCCGCCAGGGGCATGATGCCGATGATGGCGCCGCCCTTGAGGCCGCGGCGCTTGAGGATATAGTCAAAGGACCCGGCGGTGCCGGTGCCGGTGAGGCGGCCCAGGGCGAACTCCGCCGAGAGGCCCGCGTAGCTGAAGAGGGCCACAAAGATGAAGTAGGGGATCAGGAACGCGCCGCCGCCGTACTGGCCCACCCGGTAGGGAAAGAGCCAGATATTGCCCATGCCCACGGCGGAGCCCACCGCGGCCAGGACAAAGCCCACGGAGCTCGTGAACTTACCGGCCTCGTGCTTGTGTTGGGACATGATGACTTCCTCCATACAGGCGCCCGCGCGGAGTTCCGCGCGGGCGCACACTTTGATTTCAGGTATCATTATGGTGGAAAGTACCGGAAATGTCAACGCCCGTTTGGTTCATACCGCAGAAATCGGCAAAATCCCGGACTTCGGGCAGTTGCACCAGGTGGGGAAAATGTGATAAAATAACGGTTACTGTCAGAGGAAACCCCGATGGAAAAGAGGAATGGGACGCATGTTGAATCGTGAACAGGAGCTGCGCTTCTGCAAGGCCAGAAGAGCAGCCATCGCTCTGGAGTACCAGGATCTGAACCCCCAGCAGCGCAAGGCGGTGCTGGCCACGGAGGGCCCCCTTCTGCTGCTGGCGGGAGCGGGCAGCGGCAAGACCACGGTGCTCATCCGGCGCATCGCCAATCTGATGCAGTTCGGCCGGGGCTCCGACTCCGACGAGGTCCCCGAGTGGGTGGGTCCGGCGGAGCTGGAACAGTTGGAGGCCTATGTGGCATCCCCTGACCCGGCTGGGCGGGAGGCCGCGGCGCGGCTGTGCCGGCTGGAGCCGGCGGCCCCCTGGTCCATCATCGCTATTACCTTCACCAACAAGGCCGCCGGGGAGCTGAAAGAGCGCCTGGAGCGGCGGCTGGGTCCCTCCGCCAACGATGTGTGGGCCTCCACCTTCCATTCGGCCTGCGTGCGCATCCTGCGCCGGGACATCGACCGCCTGGGCTTTACCAGCTCCTTTACTATCTACGACACCGCCGACTCCGAGCGGGTGGTAAAGGACATTCTGAAAGACTTCAATCTGGACGATAAGACCTTCCCGCCCAAGTCGGTGCTGGGGTACATCTCCCGGGCCAAGGACGCCATGAAGAGCGGCAAGGACTATCAGAAGGAGTGCGAGAAGGCGGGGGACTTCCGCCTCACCAAGATCGCCAAGATCTATGTGGAGTACGAGCGCCGCCTGCGGGAGGCCAACGCCCTGGACTTTGACGACATCATCCTCCACACCGTGCGCCTGCTGCTGGAGCATGAGGACGTGCGCACTTACTACCAGCGCAAGTTCCGCTATGTCCTCATCGACGAGTACCAGGACACCAACCATCTGCAGTACCTGCTGGCCTCCACCCTGGCCGGGGGGCATGAGAACATCTGCGTGGTGGGCGACGACGACCAGTCCATCTACCGCTTCCGGGGCGCCACGATCGAGAACATCCTCTCCTTTGAGAACCAGTACAAGGGTGCCCGGGTGATCCGGCTGGAGCAGAACTACCGCTCCACGAAAAACATCCTGGAGGCCTCCAACGCGGTCATCCGCAACAACCAGGGCCGCAAGGGCAAGGAGCTGTGGACCGACCACGACGCAGGGGAGAAGGTCAAGTGCTACACCGCCATGAACGAGCACGATGAGGCCCAGTATGTGGCCGCCCAGGTGCTCTCCGACCGCTCGGCGGGCCGGGCGTGGAAGGACCACGCGGTGCTCTACCGCATGAACGCCCAGTCCAACCAGATCGAGCAGGCGTTTAAGAAGAACGGCATCCCCTACCGCATCATCGGCGGCATCCGCTTCTTCGACCGGGCGGAGGTCAAGGACATGCTGGCCTATCTGTGCGCGGTGAACAACCCGGGGGACGACCTGCGCCTGCTGCGCATCATCAACAACCCGCCCCGGGGCATCGGGCAGAAGACGGTGGACACTGCCCAGGAGCTGGCCCGGGACCGGGGGTGCTCCCTGTGGGAGATCGTGGAGAAGGCCGGGGACTACCCGGAGCTCCAGAAGGCCGCCGGCAAGCTGGGACAGTTTGCCGAGCTGATGACCGAGCTGCGCAAGCTCTCCGGGGAGCTGGATCTGGGCGCCTTCTACGACGAGGTGGTAGAGCGCACCGGCTACGCCGCCATGCTGGAGCAGAAGCGCACCATTGAGGATCGCACTCGGCTGGAGAACGTGCGGGAGCTGGCCACCTCCATCCAGAACTATCTGGACAACGCCGAGGAGGAGCCCTCCCTCTCCGGCTTCCTGGACGAGATCGCCCTGTACACCGACCTCGATAACCACGACCCCAGCGAGGACAGCGTGGTGATGATGACCATGCACTCGGCCAAGGGCCTGGAGTTCCCGGTGGTCTT
>DYBS01000186.1:1995-4632 GCA_019418525.1 Clostridiales bacterium | reverse complement strand
CCCCGAAGGACAGCAGGCTTCTAAGTAAGGGCTGGTCCTCGGAAGGGACCGGCTCGCAGCAATGGAGCTCCAGCTCCTCCAGCAGCCGCCACACCGCCCCCGCTGCGCCGGGGGTACGGAAGGCCGGGCGGGCCAGCAGCGGGTCCTCCGTCCGGCTCAGCAGCCGCGCCACCTCCTCCTCGGTCTGGAGCCTGGTGAGGAAGCGCAGCTTCTCCTCTCCGCCGCACAGCTCCAGCGCCAGGGTGAAGGGGGAGTGGGCCTCCACCCCCACCACCAGGCCCCCCCGGCGGGCGCACTGGGCCAGCAGCCGCCGCCCCACGCTCCGGGAGGGGGCCAGCAGGAGCCGGCGGCGCAGGGGCCGCCCGCCCACAAAGGCGTCCAGGTTCTCCCAATTCGATTCCATGGCTCTTCCTCCTTCCCCGCTGCCCACAGCGGGATGTTAGGGCGTCACGTCCTCCGGCTCCAGGCGATCCTCATTCCAGTTCGTTTCGGGGCGCTCAAAGGGGTGGCCGTGGTAGATGGTATAGTAGTAGTCCGCATCCAGGTCGGCCAGCAGATCGTTCCCCCACACCACGCTCTCCTCGGTCCGGCCATGGGAGGTCTTGCACCAGCTGGGAGAGAATGTGCCGTCCTGCTGGACGGAATAGAACGCCCAATAGATATTGGAAAAGTAGGCAACGCCATTGGCCCCGTCAAAATAGGTCCAGTGGCCATACTCTTTGGGGAACCACCAGACCGGCTGTGTGGCCAGGATGGGGCTGTTGGGCGCCAGCTTGCGGGGCACCAGGGGGAACATGCTCCTCTGGAACTTCTTGGCCTCCTCATCCCAGCCCCGGCGCTTCATCTCCATCTCCCGGGGGTAGGTCCACATGATCTGATGGGCAAAGTCAAAAAAGCGGGGCTTTCCATAGCGTGTCCAGCTATTCCCCTGCCAGAGCAGGCTGAACGTCCCCTCTTCCAGGTCAAAGCGAAGGCTGGCATCCTGCCGGTCCACCTCACCGTCCTCGTCATAGTCCAGCAGCTCGCCGTCCAGGTACAGGAAGTTCCGGTCCAGCAGCAGCTTTCCGGTATTCAGATACAGGATCTGTTTGCCGTCCACTTCCATCCGCGCCTGGGTCCACTCCCGGACCTCGCCGCTCTCCAGATCTACGCAGCGGATGACAAGATCCCGGTTTACCGTTGTCCCAAGCTCTTCGTCCTCCACGGTGGAGCAGTTCATGGCCACCGCCCAGCGCCCGTTGAGCGCATAGGAATATCCGGACTCATAGCCCGCCTCCATGGGGATCTCCAGCAGAGGCTGCTCTGACACGGTCTGGAGCCGGTCGTCCAGGGTGCAGAGCACCGCCTTCTCCGCATCCCGGTCCTCCCGCAGCACCAGGACATGCTCCTCGGTCTGGGCCGCCGCTGCCGGATAAACCTCCCTTCGGCACAGGGCGTTCCTCTCCCGGTCCACCCGGAAGAGGGTCCCCATATTGTCCGCGAATACCACCGCCCGGTCGCTGACCGAGCGGATCAGGTCCTCGCCATACAGACCACGCACATCGGGGTAGATCTTTTTCTTCCGGGGAGCCTCCGCCTTGGGTGCTGCTCCGGCGTCCTTCCGAGGGCGGCCCGGACGGCGCTTCTCCGGCGCGGCCGGCTCCGCCGCCTGTACCGCCGCGCCGCAGGCGAAGCAGAATTTGTCCCCCGCCATCAGTTCGGTCCCACACTGGCGGCAAAAGAGTGCTGTCTGCACCGCCGTACCGCACCCGGAACAGAACTTTGCTCCCTCCCGCAGGGATGCGCCACACACACGACAAGTTTCCATTTGAATGTTCCTCCTCATTTAAAGTTGACTCTCTTCCAGTCTCGTCTGCTGTTCGTAAAACTGCTTCTCCCGCTCTTTCAGGCTCAACTCCCGTCCGATCAGGTCCCCCTCCATCTCCCTCCAGGACAGGCCAATGGACTTGAGATAGTGCCCGGCACACCGCTCCAGATATACGGTCAGCTCGCAGGCGTCCAGAGCATCGCTACAGCCCAGGTCCTGAAAGTCCAGCAGCGCTTTTTCTTCCTCCACGTTCTCTTCCAGGATCTCCATTTCCGCGCCCTGCTCCAGAGCCAGATGGGCCTTCCGTTTCCCCTTCCGGTTCCACACGGGCCAGAGGGCTTCGAAGCACTCATAGACCAGTGGGCTCCACGATCCATCCCCCATATACCAGTCATAACCCGCCCCGGTGACCCGGAAGGCGTAGTCCAGACAGGCCTGGGACAGATGGGCCTCGGCGTAATCCCGCCGCACCCGGAGCATCTGCTGGTCCACCACATACAGCCAGGGATAGACCTCCCGCTCCCCCCCCGGTCCGGGGGCCGGCCCGCCGCGGATGAACTGATCCTCCAGATCCCATAGAAGCGGAACGCCCCCCATCGTGAACGGTACCACCCGCTGGCCCGGCTCATAGGTCAGCAGGCAGGGCTCAAACCGCATATTATCGCTGTCGAGGACAGGCCCCTGCATGGGCATCCAGGCCACCGTCAGCTCCACCTCGCCCGGACGGCAGACCTGTTGGTTGGCGGTAAACCAGATGCCGCCCCGTACCGCAGAAAACTTATTCAGCGTAAGCCAGTCAAACGGCTCCCGGTACGCCCCTGCTTCCACCG
>DYBS01000186.1:0-1985 GCA_019418525.1 Clostridiales bacterium | reverse complement strand
TGGGCCAGACGCGCTCCTGGCCCACTTGCTTACACATCGCTTTCTCCTCCTTTTTGTTCCGCTCCGCTCCAGTGGTATCGCACCGGCCGGAAGAGCAGATCGGCAGTCCGCAGAGGCTGGGTCAGCACGCTCTGACGCTGCACACACCACAACAGCAGCCGCTCCAGATCCTCCTCGCAGAAGGCACTGCCCCGGTAGGCCCGCAGGTGGTCCACCACCCGGTCCAGGTCCACCTCCCGCAGCTCCAGCCCCAGCTCCGCGCCCAGGACCCGCAGCACCCGGCAGAGGTATTCCTGCTCCGGACGGCCCACCCGGCAGATCTGATAGCCATAGCGAAAGCGCAGTTCCTCCACCCAGGGCTCGTCCACCTGTTCCGGCCTCAGGGCCAGAAAACAGTGGGCGCTGCCCCACTCCGAGTCCAGCAGCAGCGCCTCTATCTTCCGCTTCTCCCCCTCGGTCAGTCTGTGCCCTCCCGGGGCGTCCAGCAGCAGCGCCGCGGGAGCAGCGGGCAGTCCCTCCGGCATCCCCAGAGCCGGTCCTGCAAAGGAGAGGGCCGCCAGCACCGGCTCCTCCGTCAGTTCCGGCTCTTCTTCCGGCTCTTCCTCCGGCTCCGCCCACCGCTTCCAGGCCAGGGCGGCCAGATGCACCGCCGTCTGCCGGGCGGCGTACCGGTTCTCCGTCAGCAGGATGACCTGCAGATGGCCCCGGCACTGCTCCAGCAGCCGTTGGGGGCGCACCATGGACAGATGAGGAGCCGCGGAAAGGGAATCCCGCAGCTCCTCATCCGTCCGGTGACAGGGCAGCCGGTACCAGGCCGCCTCCTCCGGGCGGAAACCCGGACAGCCCCACGCCTGGATCCCATACGCGATCCTTCTGTCATCGTCCAATGGTCTCCCTCCAGTAATATTTCTTTCAATTTCTGCCAGAGTGTCTTTTGCATTATAACTCTTCATCCGGAAAAGTACAATCCGATCCGGCAAAAAACTTCGTATATCGATCTAAATTGACATAATATCTCAGAGGTCATAATCCCGGTCCCGGTGGGGGAGATTGGCCAGCACCAGCGGGATGAGCGCCGTGGCCTCCCGCTCCCGCATGAGCTCCACCAGCGGCCCCAGCGGCTCGTTCTCCAGACACCCCAGCTTCAGCGCCAGCTTCAGCAGCGGCGCGCTTCCGATCTCTACAATGTGGTGGGCCAGAGGGCTGATCGTCCCTTCTTTTCCGGGGCGGCAGCGCAGCTGCACATATTCCAACAGGGTGGGTAGCAGTACTTTTAGGTTCCCATCATCCTCGTGGAGGTCCCAGACATCCAGCACCGCGCCGCAGGTCTCCTTCATCAGCACCAGCAGGGCCTTTTGTGCGCTGGGGCACTGGGATTCCAGCGCCTTCAGCACCTCCACATCTCCCAGGTCCACCGGATCGTCCCGCAGGAGCAGAGCCTGGCGCAGCAACGACAGTTCCTCCCGCGTGCAGCGGGTCCAGCACAGGGTCAGGTTCAGCAGCAGGCCCTGACGGCAGAGCTCTGGCCGGAATCGCAGCAGAAGCAGCACCCGCTCATAGATCTGCCGGTTCTCCTCCTGCCAGTCCTGGAAGGAACGGGATTCCTCCTGCCTACGCTCCACCCACGTATGCAGCTCCCGGGCGCACATCTCCAGCTCCTCCGGCCCGTAGACCCCGCTCTCCAGCCACTGGCGCAGCTGCTCCACAGGCGCCACGGCAAACTGAGCCGATACCCAATGGCGCAGCTGGCAGGCCGGGGGCTCCACCGGCTCGGTCCGCAGTTCGGTCTCATCTTCTCTTACCGGCTGAAACAGCTGGAGGGTCTCATTTTCTCCCACCGGCTGAAACAGCGGGAGCGTCTCCACACCGTACAGCTGCTGGGCCACCAGTTCCGCCGTCCAGACCCGCGTGATTTCGGCCATTGCCTCCCGGTCGGCGTAAAGCCCCAGCAGCGTGAAGCGGCGCAGGGATTCGCAATCCTGCCC
>DYBS01000185.1:829-4634 GCA_019418525.1 Clostridiales bacterium | reverse complement strand
ACGCTCCCCCGCTGTGGGTCATTCCCGCCGGCGGGCTGACCGCGGGAGGCATTGCCCTCCTGCTGTGGAGGAAACGCCATGCATAACACCCGTTGGACCGGTATCCTTGCCGGAGCATTGGCCTTTGCTCTGGCCGCTCTGCTGTGCCTGACTCTCTACCGGACCGACAACAAATACACCTGGCCCGGGAAACAGCCTGTCAGCGGGCTGCTCACCGTTACTGCGGATGAGCTGGAGCAACAGCCCCTGCGCTATCTGGTGCGAGAGTGGGAGTACTGGCCCGGCGTCCTTCTCACCCCCGAGACGCTGGAGGGTCACCAGGGCTATCGCTGCTATCGCTCCATCGGCCAGACCTCCCGCCTGGAAGAAGGCGGTCATGGTCGGGGCACTTACCGCCTGACGCTGGTGCTGCCCGAGCACCGGGCCGCCTACGCCCTGGAGCTGCCGGAGGTCTACTCGGCCTGCCGGCTCTATGTGGACGAGGATCTGGTCCTGGCCCTGGGCACCCCAGAGCGGGAGGGCTACACCCCCGCTCTGGCCAGCCGGGTGGTCACCTTCACTGCCTCCGGCTCCACCCAGCTGCTGCTGGCAGTAGGGGACGATTCCGCGGTATACAGCGGGCTCACCTATCCCCCTGCCTTTGGCACCGTGGAGGGCGTCCTAGGTGCCCGGGAGGCGCGGCTGCTCCTCCATGGCTCGGTGGTGCTGCTGGCTCTGCTGGGGCTGGGGCTGACCCTCTGCTTCGGCCTGCGGCAAAACCGCCGCAGGGGGATACTCAGCGTCCTCATCTGCCTGTGCTGCGTGCTCCTCTCCGGCTACCCCCTCCTCCACGGCCTCACCGTCACCGGCTATCAGCCCTGGTACACCCTGGAACTGTCCGCCCTCTACATCCTCCTGCTGCTGGCAGTGCTGCTCCAGTGCGACCTCTATGACCTGAGCCACCCGGTCACCGGCCTTCTGGCCCTCCCCTGTGCGGTGGGAGCCCTGGCCGCCCTGCTGCGCGCGGGCGGCGCGGCCTGGTGGGGTGCGGACGTGGCAAGGCTTTTCTCCGCCCTGTCTGTCTTTTGGAAGGGCTACGCCGCGCTGTGTCTGGTGCTGCTGTCCGCCTGGGCGCTCTGGCGGGGGAAGCGCTATTCGGTCCCCCTGCTGTGCGCCTCTCTGGCTCTGGGAGCCTGTCTGGCTGCCGACCGGCTGCTTCCCCTCTATGAACCCATCTGCGGCGGCTGGTTCAGCGAGCTGGGCGCCCTCTTCCTGGTGCTGGGACTGGGGACGGTGCTGTGGCGCAGCGCCATGGATGCCTATCACTTCCGTCTGGCCTACGAAAAGGAGTACCGCCAGATGGAGTACCGCCTGAATTTGCAGCGGGAACACTACCGGCAGCTCTCCCGGCAGGTGGAGCAGTCCCGGAAATGGGCCCACGATCTGCGCCACCACATGCGCCTGCTCCGCGGCATGGCCCGGCAGGGCCAGCAGGAGGCGCTGCTGAACTACCTGGACAACTATGAGACCCACCTGGACGAACAGGAGGTCACCACCTTCTCCGACCACCCCGCCGCCGATGCCATCCTCTGCCACTACTCCGCCCGGGCCAGAAAGGCTGGCGCCATCTACGACGTGCGCCTCCCTCTGCCCGCCGACCTTCCCTTCCCCGCCGACGAGCTGGGGGTGTTGCTGGGCAATCTCCTGGAAAATGCCCTGGACGCCCTGGACCGCCAAAGTGGTGGGGAGCGGCGGCTCTATCTGCGTGGGAACTCCTCGGACGGGAAGATGCGCCTGCTGCTGGAGAATACCTTCTCCGGTCCCCTGCGGGAGAAGGACGGGAAATTCCTTTCAACAAAACACAGCGGCGCCGCCCTGGGCCTGCGCTCAGTGACCTCCATCGCAGAAAAGTATGGCGGTCTGGCCGATTTCAGCGCGCAGGATGGGGTCTTTCGTTCTCAGGTCATGATCCCGCTGCCCGCGGTGCCCCTGACATCAGAAGAAACATCCTCGGTGACATAAGAAAAGAGCCGGGACCCGAATGGGTCCCGGCTCTCTCATCTTTTTATTGGCCTACTGTGGCCTGGGGCGGCTGGGTGGTCTCCCCGTCCCGCCAGACCTGGTTGACCTTGTCCCAGTAGGTGTGGTTGTAGAACCGGCCGGAGGTGAACTGGAAATAGACCTCCCGCCCCGGCTCCTCCGCATCGTCGTTATCCCCTACGAACACGATGTCCGCCACCTGGGAGACGTCGATGACCTGTTCCAGCTCCAGATACAGGTGGTCGGCCCGGAAATAGAGGGTGCCTTCTTCATCGGTAAAGTGATCCAGGCGGCCCGATGTACCCTCTGGGAAACGGGCGGCCACCTGGGTGCCGTCGGCGAGGAGCACATACACCGGCCAGCTCCCACCCGCCGCCTCCAGCGCCGCATCATAGGCCGCGCTGTCGGGGATGATGAGGTCCATGGTGATGGAGATGGAGGAGAGGGTCAGATTCTCCACCACCGCCATGTTGGTGCCGCCCAGCTTCACGCTGCTGCGGCCGTCAAAGGCGTAGTACTCGGTGCAGGCCTCCAGAGGGATGGTGAGGGCCAGGTCCAGCCCGTCCACCACGGTGCGGGATGCGCCGTCCACCCACATGCCCAGGCTCGTGATGCCCCGGATGATGCAGTAGGCCGCCTCCTCCGGGAAGCCCCGCTCGGTCTTGACCGTGAAGAGGAGCTCCACGGTGCCCTGTTCCGGGTCGCTGTCCTCCAGATACGTAACGCCGTAGGACCAGCCGGAGTAGGGGTTGGCCGGGACGGCGCCGTCCTCGTCCTCATAGAAGCCGCAGGAGTACCCCGGGGCTCCCTCCAGCCAGCAGCGGTTGAAGCCCTCCTCCACCTGGTCCGGCTCCGGCAGGGACACCCCCTCCGGAGCTTGAAACTCCATGCGCAGGTAGAGCCGCTCCTGGTCGGCCACCGCCTCCAGCACGGTGAGGGATGCCCCGGAGCCGTTCCGGTCCTCAAACACCAGCTCCATGGGCTGTGCGCCCAGCTCCTGGGCCTGCTCCTGGCTCTCCACGCCGAAGAGGGCCCGGAAGGTAGGCGAGATCCCCGCCAGCGTAGCGCCGCCCGCCGCGCCGATGAGGAGCGACAGCGCCGCCACCACCGCCACCAGCCCCCGGTAGGGCAGGCGGACCGGTCTGCGCGCCCGCTGTCCGGTCAGCAGCCGGCGGCGGAGCGCCTCCTTTTCCTCCGCCGTGAAGCGGAGCTCTTCCAACTCATCCCGATATGGCGTCATAACCCTGTCCCTCCAATTCTGTCTTAAGTTTCTGCCGGGCCCGCTTCATCCGGGCCCGCACCGCCCCGGGCCGCAGGCCCAGCAGCGCGCCGATCTCGTTGGTGTCGTAGCCCAGGTAGTAATAGAGCACCAGCACCTCCCGGTCCGTCCGGGGCAGCTTCTGGACCTCCTCCAGCACGCCTCCCTCCCGGGGCTGAAAGGCCGCCTGCTCCGCCACGGCGTCCAGCCCCACCGTCCGGCTCCGCCAGGGGCTGCGGCACAGGTTGCGGCACTGGTTCACCGTCACCTTCACCAGCCAGGCCCGCTCGTGGGCGGGGCTGGCAAAGGTCCCCGGGTGGTCCAGCCGCTTGAGCAGCACCTCCTGACAGACGTCCTGGGCGTCCGGCACCGAGTTGAGGATGGAGTAGGCCAGGCGCAGCAGCTGGTCGGAATAGGTCTCCACCAGACGCCGGGCCAGCGCCTCTTTGGGATGCTCCTCCATACGCTCCCTCCTTTTCTTGTGGTAGAACGCGTTCACCTAATAAACACCGCAGCGGGGACAGACGT
>DYBS01000185.1:0-819 GCA_019418525.1 Clostridiales bacterium | reverse complement strand
CCTGGGGACGGCGCGGTCCTCTGCCGCGAACCTTACAGCTGGGCCAGGGCCTCCCGGGCGGCCTCCACCGTCCGGTCCACCTCTTCCTCCGTGTGGGCGAAGGAGAGGAACATGGCCTCGAACTGGGCAGGGGCCAGATAAATGCCCCGCTCCAGCATCTGGGCGAAATATTTGGCGTACTTGCCCACGTCGCTGCCCTTGGCGTCCACGAAGGTGCTCACGCCGTCGGGGGTGAAGAAGGGAGACAGCAGGCTCCCCACCTGGTTCACCGACACCGGCGCGCCGGCGTCCGCCGCCGCCTTCCGCAGGCCCTCCGCCAGCCGGTCGGCCAGGGCGGAGATGTGGGTGTACACCTCCGGGTGGTCCTTCAGGTAGTGGAGCTGGGCCAGACCCGCCGCCATGGCCACCGGGTTTCCGCTGAGGGTGCCCGCCTGGTACACCGGCCCGCAGGGGGCCACTTCCTCCATAAGAGCCCGACTAGCGCAGTAGGCCCCCACCGGCATGCCGCCGCCAATGATCTTGCCGAAGGTGACGATGTCGGCGTTGACGCCGAAAAACGCCTGAGCGCCGCCCAGAGCCAGGCGGAAGCCGGTGATGACCTCGTCAAAGATGAGAAGGGCGCCGTACCGGTCGCAGAGTTTCCGAAGGCCGGGCAGAAAATCCGGCTGGGGCAGCACCACGCCCATGTTGGCCGCCACCGGCTCCACGATGACACAGGCCACCTGCCCCGGGTTCGCCTCCAGCAAACGCTCCACGCTGGGGAGGTCGTTGAATTGCGCGGTGAGGGTGTGGCGCACTACGTCCTCCGGCACCCCCGCC
>DYBS01000184.1 GCA_019418525.1 Clostridiales bacterium | reverse complement strand
GGTGGACAAGCTGGACCTGAAGGACGACGTGCTCCGCCGGGCCAACGGGTTCTACACCTACTTTGCCGCCGACATCGCCTACCACCGCAACAAGCTGGAGAAGCGGGGCTTCGACCTGGCCATCAACATCTGGGGCGCCGACCACCACGGCCATGTGGCCCGCCTCCAGGCGGCTCTGGACGGCCTGGGCCTGGACGGCTCCCACCGCCTGGTGGTGGTGCTGATGCAGCTGGTGAACCTCCTCCAGGACGGCAAGCCCGTGCGTATGTCCAAGCGCTCCGGTAAGGCCATCGCCCTCCACGACCTGCTGGACGAGGTGAGCGTGGACGCCGCCCGGTACTTCTTCAACTCCCGCGCTGCCACCAGCCCGGTGGACTTCGACCTGGACCTGGCCGTCCGGGAGGACAGCGAGAACCCGGTGTACTATGTCCAGTACGCCCACGCCCGTATCTGCTCTCTGGTGGCCCGTCTGGCCGAGGAGGGGGCCACTGTCCCCGCCGCCGCCGATGTGGACGCCTCCATCTTCACCACCCCCGAGGAGAAGGCCCTGGTGAAGAACCTGGCCCAGCTCCCCGAGGAGATCCATCTGGCCGTGCGGGATTACGACCCCAGCCACATCAACCGCTATCTGCTGGCTCTGGCCGGTGATTTCCACCGCTTCTATAACGCCTGCTACATCCGCGGCGAGGCCTCTGAGGTCCTCTCTGCCCGGCTGAAGCTGGCCGATACCGTGCGCCTGGTCATCGCCAACTGCCTGGCCCTCATCGGCGTAAATGCCCCGGAAAAGATGTAAAAAACTGCCTCAGACCCGAAGATCCAGCCCAAAATATGGGTTTGACCTTCGGGTCTGTCTTTCTTGTAAGGACGCGCGGAAAGCGGGAAAAACGAAAAAGTACACCCCTAAGTTCGGAATGGAACGAAATAAATCACACAGATTTCACAATGACCCCGAAATTTTTTGCTTGACGAATGGCTTGATATGGTCTATGATAATAGCACAGCAAGAGAATATCGATAAAATCCGTTCTGCAAGTGGCGTTCGATTTCACTGGATAACTGTGAGGTCGGCGGGATGTGCGCCATGGAAGGACAGAACGGAGCGTGGCTCTGGAGAAGCTCGCTGGATGCGGGGGCCGAAGGTGTAAGGGGAGTGACTCCCTGATCTCTCAGGCAAAAGGACAGAGTGGACGCCTAGGTGGGGATATGACCCCACCGTACAGGTGACAGGGCCAGACCGGAGACGGTTTGGCCGATTTTTTTATCAGGAGGTGCAGAGGGGAACCCAGCGAACAGACAGGGGAGAGCGGTGTGTGTTT
Source organism: Clostridiales bacterium (assembly GCA_019418525.1). Lineage (GTDB taxonomy): Bacteria > Bacillota > Clostridia > Oscillospirales > Oscillospiraceae > Pseudoflavonifractor_A. Next base: position 3,351 of record DYBS01000184.1, on the reverse strand, counting down.
CGTTCTCCCGCTTCATGGTACGCGCTCCCGTATGGGGAGAAATTGAGGGAGGAAAGATTATGAATTTTATGGATCAATTGGCTGACATCGTAGCCGTTGCCAGCGACTTTGTGTGGAACAGTGTGCTGCTCTACGTACTGGTCTTTACCGGTATCCTGTTCACTATCCGTCTGGGCTTTGTACAGGTGCGCAAGTTCGGCACCGGCTGGCGGAGCATGTTCGGCAGCTTCAGCCTTTCCGGTAAAAAGGCTGACAAGGACGGCATGAGCTCCTTCCAGGCCGCCGCAACCTCCATCGCCGCTCAGGTCGGTACCGGCAACATCGTCGGCTGCTGCACCGCGTTGCTCTCCGGCGGTCCCGGCGCCATCTTCTGGATGTGGCTGGCCGCGTTCTTCGGCATGGCTACCATCTACGGCGAGGCCGTGCTGGCTCAGAAGTATAAGACCCGCGACGATCAGGGCCAGGTCATCGGCGGCCCTGTGTATTACATCCGCGCCCGCTTCCAGGGCGGCTTCGGCAAGTTCCTGGCCGGCTTCTTCTCCGTGGCCATCATCCTGGCCCTGGGCTTCATGGGCAACATGGTGCAGGCCAACTCCATCAGCAGCGCTTTCCAGACCGCTTTCCATGTGCCTAAGATGGTCATGGGCGTCATCCTGGCTGTGGTTGCCGCGTTCATCTTCCTGGGCGGCGTGAAGCGTATCGCCTCCGTCACCGAGAAGCTGGTTCCCGTCATGGCGATCTGCTACCTCATTGGTGCTCTGATCGTGATCCTGGCCAACATCACCGCCATCCCCAACGCCTTCCGCATGATCTTCGTGGGCGCCTTCAACCCCCAGGCCATCCTGGGTGGCGCCATGGGTATCGGCATCCAGCAGGCGATGCGCTACGGCGTGGCCCGCGGCCTGTTCTCCAATGAGGCCGGTATGGGCTCCACCCCCCATGCCCACGCCATGGCCAACGTTAAGCGCCCCGAGGACCAGGGCCACATCGCCATGGTCTGCGTGTTCATCGACACCTTTGTCGTTCTGACCCTCACCGCTCTGGTGGTCCTCACCAGCGGCGTGTATGACACCGCCAACCTGGCCGCCGTGGCTGAGAACATCGGCGCCGACGCTCTGGCTCAGGCCGCGTTCAGCAACGTGTTCGGTGCCTTTGGCAGCATGTTCGTGGCGATCTGTCTGCTGTTCTTCGCCTTCTCCACCATTATCGGCTGGTATTTCTTCGGCGAACAGAACGTGAAGTACCTCTTCGGCAGCAAGGCCGTGAAGGTCTACTCCGTCATCGTGGTCCTCTGTGTCATCATTGGCTCTGCGCTGAAGGTGGACCTGGTTTGGAACCTGTCCGACTTCTTCAATGGTCTGATGGCCCTGCCCAACCTGATCGCCCTGCTGTTCCTGTCCGGCGTGGTGGTCAAGATCACCAAGGGTGAGGATGAGCCCGCCCGGCTGAAGTAAGCATCCAAAACAAAAGGGGCCCGCGCCTTATGGTGCGGGCCCCTTGCTCTGTTCAAAGGGGAGAAGCTGTGGTAGAATAAGAGAAAATCATGTCGCATACGGCGGAGAGGAGGGAAGAGATGAAGAACTGGGAAGGGTTATATGAAGAGTGCATGAGCTGTACCAAGTGTCCCCTGGCCGAGACGAGGACCAAGGTGGTCTTTGGCGAGGGCCCCCGCAATGCCGAGATCATGTTCATCGGTGAGGGCCCCGGCGAGCAGGAAGACCGCACCGGGCGGCCCTTTGTGGGTCGGGCCGGACAGCTGCTGGACGAGATGTTGGGTATTATGGGCCTGGACCGCAGCCGGGTGTACATCGGCAATATGGTTAAATGCCGTCCCCCCGGCAACCGTGACCCGCTTCCGGCGGAGCAGGAGGCCTGCATCGGCTATCTGCGCAACCAGGTGGCCCTGCTGCGGCCTAAGATCATTGTCTGCCTGGGCCGCATCGCCGCGATGAAGCTGATCCGTCCCGATTTCAAGATCACCCGGGAGCATGGACAGTGGGTGGAGAAGGCCGGGGTGCAGATGACCGCCATCTACCACCCGGCGGCGCTGCTGCGGGACCTGTCCAAGCGCCCGGAGACCTTCGCGGATCTGAAGTCCATCCGGGAGCATATCCAGACGCTGTGTGACCACACCTTGTAAAGGCAGCGCCCCGGCCCTTTTGGGCCGGGGCGCTGCTGCGTTAGTTTACTTGTACCAGCCGTAGTTGGGACGGACCGTCAGGTCAATGATCTGAGTGGGGTCATAGAACTGCTTGTACCACTCCCGTGCCTTCACCGAGCGAAGGGTGGAGCCGTCGGGGTGGAGGCGGTCGCAGATGACGGCGCAGATATCATTTTTAATATAGGAGAAGGAGTTGATACCCACGCTGGCAAAGATACGGAACCCCTGGCTCTGGAGATACTGGAACTTGGGGCCGGTTTTCTTCCAGTCGTTGCCGTCGGGCCGGGCGCCGTGGGGGTAGAAGAGGATATTGGTGGGCCCCACCAGGCTCCCCACTTCCTCGGCCCAGCGGACGGTGTCCCGCTGGATCCAGGCCAGATCCACCTTTTCCGAGTCCAGATTGATGTGGCCCCAGGTGTGGGAGCCGAAGGTCCAGCCGGTCTCCTTGAGACGGGCGATGACGGGCTTTACCGCCTCGATCTCCGCCTGGCGCTTGGCGTCAAAGGCGGGGCGGGCGGGATCGTCCTGGGCAATGTCGATATCGTTCTGGGTACGGTAGCCCAGGATGCCCTCATAACCGGTGAGAGAGTAGATGGCTTTGGCGCCGTTGAGGGAGAAGTCGGGGTGCTCCAGTACAAAGTCGTCCAAAATGGTGGTGGCATCCAGATCCCGGGTGAGAGAGGTCTGCTTGGTGTAGGGGTCGGTGTACTCCGCCCAAATTTGGCCATCCTCTCCCAGCACCAGCTTGGAGGTGAAGCCCTCCTCCAGCATATACTCATAATAATTGACGTCGTCGAAGGAGATGACCAGGGGCTTTTTCCCCTCGGGCAGCATCAGGGTGTTGCGTTGCATCCGCTGCTGGCCGTCGTCAGTGGTGTATTCACTCCACACGTCCTCCATACGCACCAGGATATAGCCCTGATCGTAGACGCTCTGAAGAATAGCCTTGAACTCATCGGCGGTCACCATCCAGCGGTCCAGACCGTCCCGCTGGCTCTCCGGCATTTCGCAGTCGTGGAAAGCCCACTGGGGGTTGGCGATGACCGGATGGAAGAAGAGATGCTCCACCACCTGGTTGGGCCCCCAGGACTGGGTGAGCTGATCCTCGCTCCAGTAGGTGCGGACCGCCTCATAGGGGTCGGGGGGGGGGGCAGGTGTGGGTTCTGCGCTAGAGGTGGCTTGGGGGTCGG
>DYBS01000183.1 GCA_019418525.1 Clostridiales bacterium | reverse complement strand
GGCGTAGTACTGGCAGAACACCGAAAAGGATCCGTAATCCTGGCCGCCGGGTTGGGCGCAGATGCGCTGGGCCCCCTCCCGCTGGATCATGACCGTGATGGCGGAGAAGCACCCCGCCTCCAGAAAGGCGGTGATGACGGGAGTGGTGATGTTGTAGGGCAGGTTGGCGCACACCATGGGGGTGAGGCCGGGGAGTTTTTCCCGGCACAGGGCGGCCAGGTCCAGCTTCATCACGTCGCCGGGGACCACCTCCACGTTGGGGTAGGGGGCCAGGGTCTCCTCCAGGATGGGGTAGAGGGAGCGATCCAGCTCCACCGCGGCCACCCGCTCAGCCCGCTGGGCCAGCTCCACGGTGAGGGGGCCGATGCCGGGGCCCACCTCCACCACGCCCACGCCGGGACCGGCCCCGGAGGCGGCGGCGATGTCCCGGGGCACCCAGGACTCGATGAGAAAATTCTGGCCCATCGACTTGGAAAAGCGGAACCCGTGCCGGGTCAGCAGGGCACGGATGTCGCGCTCGTTACATAAATCCATCAAAATCACCTCAGATGCGGTTCTTTTCTGAACACAGTATACCCGAGGGGACATATGCCCGTCAAGGCGGCGGGGAGGGCTGGAAAAATATCGTGCGTTTCTGAAAAAATATGCTATAATAATAAATTAACTGCGTGATGCAAGTTCCAAGTGCGGAGGTATCCATTATGAAGATCATCGACATTCTGCGGCAAGACCGCCCCACCCTCTCCTTTGAGGTCTTTCCGCCCAAAACCAGCGACAGCTACGCGTCCGTGGCCCAGGCCACCCAGGAGATCGCCGCACTCCGGCCCGATTTTATGAGCGTGACCTACGGCGCGGGCGGCGGCACCAGTTCCTATACCATCGGCATCGCCGCGGGCATCTCTCAAAAATACGGGGTGGACACCCTGGCCCACCTGTCCTGTGTGTCCTCCACCCGGGAGCATGTCCACGCCATGCTGGAGGAGATGAAGGCCCAGGGCATCCAGAACGTGCTGGCCCTGCGGGGGGACATCCCGGAGGGGGGCGCTCCGGCCCACGACTACCGCTACGCCGCCGAGCTGGTGCGGGACATCAAGGCCAGCGGCGACTTCTGCGTGGGCGGCGCCTGCTACCCCGAAGGGCACCCGGAGGCCCCCACCAAGAACGCCGACATCGACCGCCTGAAGGAGAAAGTGGACGCCGGGTGCGAGTTCCTCACCACCCAGATGTTCTTTGACAACAACATCCTCTATAATTTCCTCTACCGCATCCGGGAGAAGGGGATCACTGTGCCGGTGGTGGCGGGCATCATGCCGGTGACCAACGGCAAGCAGATCGCCCGCATCTGCAAGCTGTCCGGTACTTACCTGCCCGAGAAGTTCAAGGCCATCGTGGACCGCTTCGGGGACAACCCCGCCGCCATGCGCCAGGCGGGCATCGCCTACGCCACCAACCAGATCATTGACCTCATCGCCAACGGCGTGGACCACATCCACATCTACTCCATGAACAAGCCGGAGATCGCCGCGGGCATCCAGGCCAGCCTTTCGGAGGTCCTGAAGCCTTGAGCCTGCCCATCGATTTTCCGGAAATCTGGCGCTACCTGGGCTACCGGGGAGTAGAGCCGGAGGGTGCGGCCGCCCGGGCCATCCGGGAGGGGGCGGAGCGGGTGGCCCAGGCCGCCCGGCCCCGCTCGGTGAGCACCGTGGTGCCGGTGACCTTCGGCGAGGGGAATATTCTGCACCTGGGCCCCCTGGAGGTGGAGAGCGCGGCGCTCAAGAAAAACCTCACCGGTTGTGAGGAGGCGGTGCTCTTCGCCGCCACCCTGGGGGTGGAGGTGGACCGCCTCATGGCCCGCTGTACCGCCCTGGGCCAAGTGAGCCAGGCCGCCATCTGCCAGGCCGCCGCCGCCGCCCTCATCGAGACCTACTGCGACCAGGTCAACGATGCCCTGCGCCGGGAGGCGGAGGAGGACGGGTGGTATCTCCGCCCCCGGTTCAGCCCCGGCTACGGGGATTTTTCCATCCAGCACCAGCGGGAGCTGTCCCAGGTCCTGCGCACCACCGAGCGGATCGGCCTCACCGTGAGCGAGAGCCTGATGCTCCTGCCGTCCAAGTCGGTGACGGCGGTGGTGGGGCGCTCCCGCACCGCCACTCCCTGCCACCGGCAGGGCTGCGAGGCGTGCGACAAGACCGATTGCCCATTCAGGAGAGGATAATATGACATTTCTGCAAGCACTGGGGCGCAAGCGCCTCTTTTTCGACGGGGGCACCGGCACCCTCCTCCAGGCCCAGGGCCTGAAGGGCGGCGAGCGGCCCGAGACCTGGAATCTGCTCCACCCGGAGCGGCTCATCGACCTGCACCGGGCCTATCTGGAGGCGGGAAGCGACATCATCTGCACCAACACCTTTGGGGCAAACGGCCTGAAATTCCCCGCCGGCGGGGAGTTTGACCTCACCGAGGTGGTCCGCGCCGGGGTGGAAAACGCCCAAAAAGCCCGGGAAGAGGCCGGGCGGAGCGGGGACGCCTTTGTGGCCCTGGACATCGGCCCCACCGGGCGGCTTCTGAAGCCCATGGGGGACCTGGACTTTGAGGACGCGGTGTCCCTCTTTGCCCAGATGGTCCGGGCCGGCGCCGAGGCCGGGGCCGACCTGGTGCTCATCGAGACCATGAGCGACGGCTACGAGGCCAAGGCCGCCGTGCTGGCCGTGAAGGAGAACTGCGACCTTCCGGTGGTGGTGACCACCGTCTACGGCGCGGACGGCAAGCTCCTCACCGGCGGCACGGTGGAGTCCACCGTGGCTCTGCTGGAGGGTCTGGGGGTGGACGCCCTGGGCGTCAACTGCGGCCTGGGCCCCGACCAGATGGCCCCCATCGCCCGGGACCTGTTGCAGTATGCCTCCATCCCGGTGGTGGTCAACCCCAACGCGGGGCTTCCCCACACCGAGAGCGGAGCCACCCACTTCGACGTGGGCCCCGCGGAATTTGCCGCCAAGATGGCGGAGCTGGCGGGGGAGGGGGTCCACGTGCTGGGCGGCTGCTGCGGCACCACTCCGGAGCACATCCGGGCCTTGACCGAGGCCTGTAAGGACATTCCCTTTACCGCTCCGGTCCCCAAGGGGCGGACAGTAGTCTCCTCCTACGCCCGGGCAGTGGTGATCGGGGAGGACCCGGTGCTCATCGGCGAGCGTATCAACCCCACCGGCAAGAAGAAGTTCAAAGAGGCCCTGCGCCGCCACGACATTGATTACCTCCTGGGAGAGGGCTTCTCCCAGGAGGAGGCGGGGGCCCAGGTGCTGGACGTGAACGTGGGCCTGCCGGAGATCGACGAGCCCGCCCTCCTCACCGAGGCGGTGTGCGCCCTCCAGGCGGTGCTGCCCCTGCCCCTCCAGATCGACACCTCCGACCCGGTGGCCATGGAGAAGGCTATGCGGCGCTACAACGGCAAGCCCATGGTGAACTCGGTCTCCGGCAAGGAGGAGAGTTTAAGCGCCGTCCTGCCCCTGGTGAAGAAGTACGGCGGCGTGGTGGTGGGCCTCACGCTGGACGAGGGGGGCATCCCTGAGACCGCCCAGGGGCGGCTGGCCGTGGCAAAGAAGATTTTGGACCGGGCGGTGGCCGAGGGCATCCGCCCTGAGAACATCGTGATCGACCCCCTGACCCTCACCATCTCCTCCGACCCCCAGGCCGCCCGGATCACCCTGGAGGCCCTGCGCCTGGTGCGGCGGGAGCTGGGGCTGCGGACCATTCTGGGCGTGTCCAACGTGTCCTTCGGCCTCCCCCAGCGGGAGCTGGTGAACTCCCATTTCTTCACCCTCGCTATGGAGAGCGGCCTCTCCTGCGCCATTTTAAATCCCCTCTCGGCGGGGATGATGGCCTCCTGGCGGGCCTACCGGGCCCTCAGCGGCCTGGACGGACAATGCGGGGACTACATCGCCGCCTACGGCGGAGCCGCCGCCGCGCCCGCCCCTGCCGCCGCGGCTCCCACTGCCGGGCTGAGCCTGGAGGACGCGGTGCTCCAGGGCCGGAAGGAGAGCGCCCATGAGGCCGCCCAGGCCGCTCTGGCGGCGGGCAAGGCCCCGCTGGAGCTGGTGGACGGGGCCCTCATCCCGGCGCTGGACCAGGTGGGCAAGGGCTTTGAGGCGGGGACGCTGTATCTGCCTCAGCTCCTCATGAGCGCCGAGGCCGCCAAGGCCGCCTTCGCCGTGGTGCAGGACGCCCTCTCCGGCGAGGAGGGGGAGCCCCAGGGCACCGTGGTGCTGGCCACCGTGAAGGGGGACGTCCACGACATCGGCAAGAACATCGTGAAGGTGCTGCTGGAGAACTACCGCTTCACGGTGATCGACCTGGGGAAGGACGTGGCCCCGGAGGCCATCCTGGAGGCCGCCCTCCGGCCGGAGGTGCGTCTGGTGGGCCTGAGCGCCCTGATGACCACCACGGTGGTCCACATGGAGGAGACCATCCGCCTGCTGCGGGAAAAGGCCCCGGAGGTCAAGGTAGTGGTGGGCGGCGCGGTGCTCACCGAGGAGTACGCTTCTCGTATTGGCGCCGACCGCTACGCCAGGGACGCCATGGCCACCGTGCGCTACGCCCGGGAGGTCTACGGCCAGGAATAAAAGAAAAACGGGGTGCAGTTCAATTCAGAACTGCACCCCGTTTTGATCAGGCTCACAGCACCATGAGCAGGGTCCCCAGCGTGATGAGGACGCAGCCCAGGAG
>DYBS01000182.1 GCA_019418525.1 Clostridiales bacterium | reverse complement strand
TCCGCAAGGAGAAGAGCCAGTGGATGCTCAAGATCACCGAGTACGCCCAGCGCCTTATCGACGACCTGGACGACCTGGACTTCATCGAGCGGGTGAAGATCCAGCAGAAGAACTGGATCGGCCGCTCCACCGGCGCCGAGGTGACCTTCAAGGCCACCACCGGCGAGGATATCGTGGTGTTCACCACCCGGCCCGATACCCTCTTTGGCGCCACCTATATGGTCCTCTCTCCCGAGCACGAGCTGGTGAAGGGCTGGCTGGAGCAGGGCAAGCTGGCCAACGCCGACGACGTGAAGGCCTACCAGGCCGCCGCCGCCTCCAAGTCCGACCTGGAGCGCACCGAGCTCAACAAGGAAAAGACCGGCGTGTGCCTGGATGGCGTGAAGGGCATCAACCCGGTGAACGGCAAGGAGATCCCCATCTTTATCTCCGACTACGTCCTGGCCACCTACGGCACCGGCGCCATCATGGCCGTGCCCGCTCACGACGACCGCGACTGGGAGTTTGCCAAGAAGTTCGGCTGTGAGATCATCGAGGTGGTCTCCGGCGGCGAGGATGTGCAGAAGGCCGCCTTCACCGCCAAGGACGAGACCGGCATTCTGGTCAACTCCGAATTCCTCAACGGCCTGACCGTCAAGGATGCCATTCCCGTCATCACCAAGTGGCTGGAGGAGAAGGGCATTGGCAAGTCCAAGGTCAATTATAAGCTCCGCGACTGGGTGTTCTCCCGCCAGCGCTACTGGGGCGAGCCCATCCCCATGGTCTACTGCGAGAAGTGCGGCTGGCAGCCCCTTAGCGAGGACCAGCTGCCCCTGCTGCTGCCCGACGTGGAGAGCTACGAGCCCACCGACGACGGCGAAAGCCCCCTCTCCAAGATGACCGACTGGGTCAACACCACCTGCCCCTGCTGCGGCGGCCCCGCCAAGCGGGAGACGGATACCATGCCCCAGTGGGCCGGCTCCAGCTGGTACTTCCTGCGCTATATGGACCCCCACAACGACAAGGCCCTGGCCTCTCCCGAGGCTCTGAAGTATTGGTCCCCTGTGGACTGGTACAACGGCGGCATGGAGCACACCACCCTGCACCTGCTGTACAGCCGTTTCTGGCATAAATTCCTCTACGACATCGGCGTGGTTCCCACCAAGGAGCCCTACAAGAAGCGCACCAGCCACGGCATGATCCTGGGCGAGGGCGGCGAGAAGATGTCCAAGAGCCGCGGCAACGTGGTCAACCCCAACGACGTGGTGGCCCAGTACGGCGCCGACACCATGCGCCTTTATATCATGTTCATCGGCGACTTCGAGAAGGCCGCCGCCTGGAGCGACAACGCCGTGAAAGGCTGCAAGCGCTTCCTGGACCGTGTGTGGAACCTGGCCGAGAACCTGACCGACGACACCGGGTACTCCAAGGCCAACGAGAGCGCCATCCACAAGACCATCAAGAAAGTCTCCGACGACATCGAGGCCATGAAGTTCAACACCGCCATTGCCGCCCTCATGGCCCTGGTCAACGACTTTTACGCCAACGGCTGCTCCAAGGGCGACTACGGCGCACTGCTGCTGATGCTCTCTCCCTTTGCCCCCCACATGGTGGAGGAGCTGTGGGAGAACCTGGGTTACGCCGCCGCCCACGGCGGTATGGCCTGCCAGCAGACCTGGCCCACCTACGACGAGAGCAAGACCGTGGACGCCGAGGTCCAGATGGCCGTGCAGGTCTGCGGCAAGCTCCGCGCTACCATCACCGTGCCCATGGACAGTGACGAGGCCACCGTGGTGGCCGCCGCCATGGCCGATCCCAAGGTGCAGAAGTTCACCGAGGGCAAGAATCTGGTCAAGACCATCCTGGTGCCCAACAAGCTGGTCAACCTAATCGCGAAATAAGCAACTTCCCAAAAATGGGCCTTGACAACTGAGGGTCCACAGCATATAATATATAAATGTTAAAGCCATAACTATCAGTATGTGGCCCTTTCGCAGCGGGTTTTCCGTTGCTTCGGAGGGAGGGGAAATAAATGTCGGAAGTCCGTGTTAAAGATGGCGAGTCCCTGGAGAACGCCCTGAAGCGCTTCAAGCGCAACTGCGCCAAGTCGGGCGTCCTGGCCGAGGTGCGCAAGCGTGAGCACTATGAGAGCCCGAGCGTCAAGCGCCGCAAGAAGTCCGAGGCAGCTCGCAAGAACCGCAAGAAGTTCTATTAATCGCAGAACAAGATCTTGCCCCGCACCAGATTTCTGGTGCGGGGCGTTTCTTTTTCCTTCCTTGTCAGAGGAGAAAAAGCGTGATACAATTATAAAATCGTGGAATTTTGCGCCGGAGAGCCGGCGCGATGGAAAAGAAGGAGGACGGAGGAGCCATGATCTATCGCTGCACCAATCCGGACTGCCCCTGTATGCTCGAACAGGAGGGGCGGCCCGCGTGCTGTCCGGAATGCGGTCGGACCATGGTCCCCGTGGAGGAGGAGACTCTGGACGGCCAGCAGTGGGCGGCCCTGGGCTCCTTCTGGGCCGAGCGGGGCGAGGAGGGCGGAGCACGGGCTCTGGCCTGTTTCCGCCACGCGGCGGCACTGGGGAACGTGCCCGGCATCAGCAATTTGGGCTGGTGCATGGAAAACGGGGTGGGGACCGAGGCTGACCCCCGGCAGGCGGTGTGGCTCTACCGGCAGGCCGCCGAGCTGGAGTATCCCCCTGCCCAGTGCAATCTGGGCTGGTGCCTCCAGCAGGGCATCGGTACGATGGCCGATCCGGTGCAGGCAGTGGAGTGGTACCGGCAGGCCGCTGAGGTGGGCTTTCCCCGGGCCCAGCTGCTGCTGTCCTACTGCTTCCATGACGGCGTGGGGGTCGAGGTAGACGGGGCGCAGTCCCTCCGCTGGCTCAAGGCCGCCGCCTTTCAGCGCGACCCCAATGCCCAGGTGGAGCTGGCCCGTCGCTTCGTCCTGGGGGACGGCGTGGAGCAGAGCGAGAAGAAGGCCTTCCTCTGGTATCAGCGGGCCGCCGAGCAGGGCTATCCACCCGCCCTCTACTATATGGGCTACTGCTACGATACCGGCCTGGGGGTGGAGCGGGACACCGCCGAAATGGTCCACTGGTACCGGCAGGCCGCCCAGGCCGGAGAGGTCCGGGGCATGCGGGAGCTGGGACTGTGCTACGAGCTGGGCGAGGGCGTGGAGCAGGACTGGGGCATGGCCGCCGAGCTCTACCGCAACGCCGCCGAACTGGGGGACGCCGCCGCCCAGTGCAACCTGGCCTGGTGCTATGAGTTTGGCCGGGGCGTGGAGCGGGACCCGGCCCAGGCGGTGGAGTGGTACCGCCGCTCCGCCGACCAGGGGAACCTCCGTGCTCTGACCAACCTGGGCGTGTGCCTGGAGAAGGGCAGCGGGGTCCCCGCCGACCCCGACAGGGCCATGGAATGTTACCGCCGCGCGGCGGAGGAGGACTACGGCCGGGCCCAGTGCTACCTGGGCATCAACTCCTATTTTGGACTGTGCGGCTGCGCGCAGGATGACGCGGCGGCGCTGGTGTGGTTCCGTAAGGCGGAGGAGAACGCCTACCCCGAGGGGGCCTACTGGCAGGGCCTGTGCCACTGGAACGGGCGGGGCACGCCGGAGGACCGAAAGACAGCGGTGGAGTGCTTCCGCCGCGCCGCCTCTGACGGGGTGCGCCGGGCTGGGTTCTACCTGGGCCTGGCGGCCGAACGGGGCTGGGGTATGGCGCGGGAGGCGCAGCAGGCCGCCCGCTGGTACCGCTGGGCTGCCGAGGGGGAGGACGCCCCCTCCCAGTATAACCTGGGCTGGCTCTACGCCCGAGGCGACGGTGTGGAGCAGAGCGATGAGACCGCTGTGGAGTGGTTCCGCAAGGCAGCTGAAAACGGGGACGCCGACGCCATGTGCGGCCTGGGGCTCTTCTATGAGCAGGGGCGCGGCGTGGAACAGGACCTGTCCAAGGCTGCGGAGTGGTACCGCAAAGGGGCGGAGAACGGGGACACCGACGCCATGTGCAATCTGGGCTGGCTCTATGCCCAGGGCGCGGGAGTGAGGCAAGACCCGGTGCAGGCGGTGGACTGGTACTGGAAGGCCGCCAAACTGGACCACCCCCGGGCCCAGTATAACCTGAGCTTCTGCATGGACCGTGGCGACGGGGTGAAGGCCAACCGGACCGCCGCCCTGATGTGGCTGCAAAAGGCCGCGGACCAGGACTATCCCCCCGCTCTGTGCACCCTGGGCTACCGCTATGAGAACGGCGACGGGGTGGAGCAGGACTACGGCAAAGCGGTGGCGTGTTACCAAAGAGCCGCCGATCTGGGCAGCGCCACCGGCATGTGCAACCTGGCCTGGTGCTGTGAGCACGGCCTTGGAGTGGAGCAGGACTACACCGCCGCCGCCGAGTGGTACCGGAAGGCCGCCGAGTTAGGGAGCCTGCGGGGGATCAACAACCTGGGCGAGCTCTACCGCCGGGGATTAGGCGTGGCGCAGGACTATGCCGCGGCCCTGCGGCTCTACCGGAAGGCCGCCCGCCAGAACGATGACACCGCTCTCTATAATCTGGGGGAGTGTTATGAGCTGGGCCAGGGGGTGGAGCCCAACCTGAAGAAGGCCTTCTCCTACTACCGCCGCTCGGCCAAACTGGGCTACGGCGGGGCGCTGTGCGCCCTGGGCCGGTTCTACGAGGAGGGCATCCAGGTGCCCTCCAACCTGACCAAGGCCCTGCAATACTACCGGGCCTCCGCCGACAAGGAGGACGCCGAGGGGATGTACCGCCTGGCCC
>DYBS01000181.1:2258-4811 GCA_019418525.1 Clostridiales bacterium | reverse complement strand
TCTGGGCTTTCTTTCCCACCGCTTTCTTTGCAAAGAAAGCGGTGCCCTGTCCGGGTAGGACGCCCGCCCGGCGAGGGCAACTATTCCGGGCTTCCCGGAAATGAAATAAGAGCCGTTGCAGAGGATCGCTCTCTCTGCAACGGCTCTTTTAGCAGTTGTGGTTAAAACTCTACGCCCTCCCGGGCGGGAGTGCCGCCATCAAAGGGGTGGCGGCGCTTGACCATTTCGGTGATATAGTGGGCCCGCTCGGAGAGCTCCGGGGCGGGGTCCCGGCCGGTGATGACCACCTCCGTGTCGGGCGAGAGGCTGTCCAGCCCGGCGAGTACGTCGGAGAGGGGCACCATGCCGGTGCTGAGGGCGGCGCACAGCTCGTCCAGGATCAGAAGGTCCGCCGAAGCGCCCCGCCGGAAGGCGGTGTGCAGCAGTTCAGTCTGCCGCAGACGCTCGGCGGCCTTCTCCGCCTCCGTCATGCGGAAGGTGAATTTCATCTCCGCCGGGATGGGGAGCAGTTCTACCGTGGGGAGCTGTGCCAGCGCGACACGTTCGCCGCTCATCCCGCTTTTCAGAAACTGGGTGATGACCACCCGCTTGCCGTGTCCGGCGGCGCGGAGCGCCAGGCCCATGGCGGCGGTGGTCTTGCCCTTACCGTCGCCGCAGTAGAGATGGACCATAATCAGCGCTCCATGAACCGGGACAGGAACTCCCGGGTGCGGGCCTGCTGGGGATGCTCGAAGAGCTCCTTGGGCTCACCCTCTTCACAGATGACGCCGTCGGCCATGAATACCACATGGTTGCTGACATCCCGGGCGAAGGCCATCTCGTGGGTGACTACCAGCATGGTCATACCGGCCTTGGCCAGATCCCGCATGACGGAGAGCACCTCGCCCACCATCTCGGGGTCCAGGGCGGAGGTGGGCTCGTCAAAGAGGAGCACCTCCGGTTCCATGGCCAGGGCGCGGGCGATGGCCACACGCTGCTTCTGACCGCCGGAGATCTGGCGGGGCTTGGCCTTGATGTAGGGGGCCATACCCACCTGCTCCAGATACTTCATGGCGTTGGCCTTGGCCTCCTCATGGCTCTTTTTCAGCACCTTGGTCTGGCCCACCATGCAGTTTTCCAGCACGGTCATGTTGTTAAAGAGGTTGAAGGACTGGAACACCATGCCCACCTTGGAGCGGTAGGAGTTGGCGTTCACCTTCCGCCCAGCGATGTTCTCCCCGTGGAAGAGGATCTCGCCGCTGGTGGGGGTTTCCAGCAGGTTGATGCACCGCAGCAGGGTGGACTTGCCGGAGCCGGAGGCGCCGATGATGGAAGTCACATCGCCGGGGCGCACGGAAAAGTCGATGTCCTTGAGGACATTATTGCGGCCGAAGGATTTGGAGAGGTGGCGGACCTCCAGAATGGTATCGTTCATATCAGCGGTCCCCCCTATTCCGTCCAAATTTGAGCTCCTGCTCGGTGCGGTCGCGCTGCTCCTTGCTGCGCTCGTCAAAGGGCGTGCCCTTGGACGGGTGGCTATACGTGCCCGCGGCCATGATGAGCTGGTCATTCTGCACCAGCTCGTAGCTGTCCGCGCCATCCATGACCTTCTCCAGCAGCCGCAGCAGGAAGGAGGCGATCAGGGTCATGGTGAGATAGGCGACCATCTCGATGGCGGCGGAGGGGAAGTACATCAGATTCACGCCGGTGATGTACCGGTGGGCGGCGAAGAGCTCGGTGAAGCCGATGATGAACATGACCGAGGTGTCCTTGATGTTAATGATGAAGTTGTTGCCGATCTGGGGCAGGATGTTGCGGAAGGCCTGGGGCAGGATGACACTGGTCATGGTCTGGAAGTGGTTCATGCCGATGGCCTTAGCACCCTCGGTCTGGCCGGGGTCGATGGACAGGATGCCGCCCCGCACACTCTCGGCCATGTAGGCGCCGGTGTTGATGGAGACAATCAGGATGGCGGCGGTCCAGATGTTGTCGAAGCGCATGGAGTTGTTGGAGAAGTAGGGCAGGCCGTAGTAGATGAACACGGCCTGGAGCACCATGGGGGTGCCGCGGAACACTTCCACATAGATCCGCACCAGAATACGCACCAGACGCAGCAGGAAGCGCTTGGGCAGGGGATCGTAGCTGGTGTAGGGGATGGTGTTCAGAATACCGCAGGCCAGGCCGATGACGCAGCCGATAATGGTGGCCACCACGGCCAGCACGATGGTGCTGCCCATACCGCCCAGGTAGGACTTCCAATAGGCGCCCCACAGAAGGGCCACATCCTGGCCCAGGGCAAGAAATCGATCCATGGTTTAAACCTCAGGCTGCACGGCGATGGCCTGGTCCATGATGGCGTTGAAGTCGTCCACGGTCATGGTGGAGAGGACGGCGTTCATGGCATCCAGGAGCTCGGTGTTGCCCTTCACGACGGACATGCCGATGTTGACGTTCTCGGCCCGCTCCTCTTCGGAGGCGAACTGGAAGTCACCGTCGGTGCCGGAGAAGTTGAGGAGGACCAGGCTGTCGTCCTTGGCGGCGGCGGCGGTGGCGGTGGGCAGGTCGGTGCAGATG
>DYBS01000181.1:0-2248 GCA_019418525.1 Clostridiales bacterium | reverse complement strand
TGGCGGGGGCAGTCTCAGCGGCAGCCTGGATCTGGGCGTCGGGGACCTGAGGCAGGCAGGTGTCATACCAGATGGTGCCGGTCTGAGCGGTGCACTTGCCGCCGGCCAGGTCCTGGATGCTGGTGGCGGTGGCGTAGGGGCTGTCCTTGGTGGTCACGCAGACGATCTCAGCGTAGTAGTAGGGACCGGCCATGTCCACCTGAGCCATACGGTCGGCGGTCATGGACTGACCGGCGATGGCCACGTCGATGGTGCCGCTCTGCAGGGAGGGAGTCAGGGAGTCCCAGGCGGTGGAGACGACCTCCAGCTGCCAGCCGTTCTCCTCGCAGATCTTCTGGGCGATCATCACGTCGTAGCCGTTGGCGTAGGAGCCGGGCACGTTCTTGATGGGCACGGCGCCGTTGGAGTCGTCCATTTGGGTCCAGTTGTAGGGGGCGTAGGCGCACTCCATGCCCACGGTGAGGACGCCGTCCTCCACGCCGGAGCCGGTGACGGCGGCGGAGCTCACGGGAGCAGAGTTCTCGGGGGCAGTGGAGTCCTGGGGAGTGGTGGCGGTGCCGCCTCCGCAGGCGGTCAGAGACAGGCCGAGGGCGGCGCTCAGGGTCAGGGCAGCGATACGATTCTTCTTCATGTTCTGTTCCTCCAGTCAGTTGTTACGGCTTTTTCGGCAACAAAAAAGCCACGAACCTTCCTGGTGGAAGCGTTCATGGCGACAAGAGCGGTCCGCAGATCCTGCGGCGCTCCGGCGGTCAATGATAGCGCTCCACACCGTTTGTGGCAGTCCGTAAGATCTTCTCCCACGGCCCAGGCTACCGCGCCCCAGGCAGGAACACGGCCCTTCGGCGGAAGGCCCTTTCTCCGACCGGGTGCTCTGCCCGTAATTGCCGGATACTGATGCGGTTCCGCGCCTCTATCATTGCAGCGGGTTTCCCCGCGACAATCGGTTCTGGGGCGGATTATATCACGCCCCCACGGGTGTGTCAAGGCTTTTGTGGGAAAATGGTGGGAAATTCCGGGGAGAATGCCCCAAATTTCGGACTGGATGGAGGAAAAAACAGAGAGATTTAGGCCTGGCCGGGGAAGGCCTTGCTGCTGTGCAGCAGGGAGGACACCAGCAGCGCGGCGGCGACGCCCAGCACCCCCTGTACCAGGTTGGCGGGGAGGTTGACCGCCGCGGCAGGGCCCATGCCCAGTACCCAGCACTCAAAGAAAAAATAGCCCCCCGCCATGATGGACTCGGCCACTACGCCGCTGACCAGACCGGCGCCGGTCTGGGGGACCTTCCGGCGGGTGAGGGCCCGGAAGAGCCAGCCGGCGGCGGCGGCCATCAGGGCCTTGATGACCAGAGTGCCGGGGGCATAGAGGGGATAGCCCAGCAGGTCGGCCAGAGCCGAGCCCAGTCCGGCGGCCGCCGCGCCCGCCGCCGGGCCCAGCAGCCAGGCCGACAGAAGGACGGCGCAGTCCCCCAGATTGAGATAGCCCCCCATGGGAGAGGGGATGCGAATGACCAGGGTGAGGAGGGTACACAGGGCCGCCATCAGGGCGGAGAGGACCAGGCGGTGCAGTGCGCGGCTTTGCATGGGGCAGGACTCCTTTCGGCAGGGAAGTTTTCCTTGCTTTTTGTTCTGTCCTGTATTTTAATCAAAACTGGTATGATGGAAAGGGCCAGAAGAGTCCATTTTTTCCATACCAGATTGGAGGAGCCACCATGCTGACCTATGACCTGGAAAGGCGGGGCAGCCTGCCGCTGTACGACTACCTGACCCGGTGTATCAAGGGGGACATCCTCTCCGGAGAACTGCGTTCGGGGGAGAAGCTCCCCTCCAAGCGCGCCCTGGCCCGGCACCTGGAGGTGTCGGTGTCCACGGTGGAGAACGCCTACGCCCAGCTGGAGGCTGAGGGGTATGTGTACGCCAGGGAAAAACGGGGCTACTATGTCACCGCCCTGGAGCGGGAGGAAATCCCGGCTCCTGCGCCCGCCGCTCCGCCGGAGGCGGCAGCAGAGGAGAGGACCTGGCTGCTGGACCTGAAGGGGGGCGGCGGCGGAGTGGAGGGCTTCCCCTTCACCGTCTGGGCCCGCCTGATGCGCCGGGTGCTGTCGGAACAGGGGGAAAAACTGCTTCGCCCCCTCCCCCACAACGGAGTGCAGCCCCTCCGAAAGGCCATCGCCGGCTATCTGCGCCGGTTCCGGGGCATGGCGGTGGAGGAGGAGCAGATCGTGGTGGGGGCCGGGGCGGAGTACCTGTAC
>DYBS01000180.1:1238-4861 GCA_019418525.1 Clostridiales bacterium | reverse complement strand
CATCTGGCCCGCCAGCGCTTAAAACCCCAGTATCTCCACTTCAAGCAGGGCTACCGGAAGGCCATGAAGATCCTGCCCGGGGGACGGCATATTTACCGGGTCACCCACAAGCTGAAAAGCGCCATCAAGGGGACCTTGCTGCCGTGCAGCTTCTTTGAGGACATGGGCTTCACCTATCTGGGACCGGTGGACGGGCACGATGTCAAGCGTCTCACAAAGCTCCTGCGCTATGCCCGGGACCTTCAGTGCCCGGTGCTGCTCCACATCCGCACCGTCAAGGGCAAGGGCTATGCCCCCGCCGAGCGGAACCCGGACAAGTTCCACGGCGTGAGCCGCTTTTGTGTGGAGACCGGTGCGCCGGTGCACCCGGCAGGTACCGATTTCTCCAAGGTCTTTGGAGAGACCATGTGCGAACTGGCGGGGGAGGAGCCCAGAGTCTGCGCCATCACGGCGGCCATGGCCCCCGGCACGGGGCTGAGCGGCTTTTTTGAGGCATTTCCAGACCGGGCCTTTGATGTGGGTATCGCAGAGGGCCACGCGGTGGCCCTGGCGGCGGGTATGGCAAAACAGGGGATGATCCCGGTGTTCGCGGTCTACTCCACCTTTCTCCAGCGGGGCTACGATATGCTCCTCCACGATGTGGGAATCCAGGGGCTCCATGTGGTGTTGGGAGTGGACCGGGCGGGCCTGGTGGGTGCCGACGGGGAGACCCACCACGGCGCTTTCGACGTGGGCTTCCTGAACACGGTCCCCGGCATGACAGTGCTCAGCCCCGCCAGCTTCGCCGAGCTGCGCACCATGCTGCGCTGGGCGGTGCGGGAGTGTACCGGCCCCGTGGCAGTGCGCTACCCCCGCGGCGGAGAAGGGGAGTACCGGGAGGACACTGGGCTGTCTGCGGCGGTGCTCCGCCACGGCGATGACATCACTCTGGTGGGCTATGGTGTGCTTATCAACCAGCTTTTGAAAGCTGCCCAGGTGCTGGAGGCCCGGGGTATCTCGGCGGAGGTTGTAAAGCTAGGACGCCTTACACCGCTTGACTGGGAGGCGGTGGCCCGGTCGGTGGGCAAGACCGGTCGCCTGCTGGTGGCCGAGGAGGCCGCCGCGTCCGGCTGTGTGGGAGAGCGCCTGGGGGCGCGGCTGCTCACCGCCGGGATACCGGTCAAGAGCCTGACCCTTTGCAATCTGGGGGAGCGGTATGTCCCCCACGGCTCGGTGGAAGAGCTGCTGGCCCTGTGCGGGCTGGACGCCGGGCATCTCATCAAACGAGTAGAGGAGGTCCTGCGCCATGGCGAAGAAGCGCCTTGATGTGCTGCTGACGGAGCAGGGATATTTTGAAAGCCGGCAGAAGGCCCAGGCCACGATTATGAGCGGGCTGGTATTCGTCAACGGCCAGCGGGTGGACAAGGCGGGCTTCGCCGTGGCGGAGGACGCCGCCATCGAGGTCCGCGGCAAGGCCATCCCCTATGTGAGCCGGGGCGGGCTGAAGCTGGAGAAGGCCATGCAGGTCTTTCCCATCGACTTGACCGGGAAGGTGTGCGCCGACATTGGGGCCTCCACAGGAGGTTTTTCCGACTGCATGCTGCAAAACGGCGCGGCCAAGGTGTACGCTGTGGACACCGGCTATGGCAAGCTGGACTGGAAGATCCGTAGCGACCCCAAGGTGGTGGCCCTGGAGCGGACCAACGCCCGCTACCTCACCCACGAGCAGATTCCAGAGGAGCTGGATTTCGCCTCGGTGGACGTGTCCTTTATCTCGCTGCGCCTGATCCTCCCCGCCCTGCGGGGGGTGCTCTCCGACAAGGGCGAGGTGGTCTGCCTGGTCAAGCCCCAGTTTGAGGCTGGCCGGGAGAAGGTGGGCAAGAAGGGCGTGGTGCGGGACCCCAAGGTCCATCTGGAGGTGCTGGAGCACTTCCTGACCCACGCCGACGAGGCAGATTTCACTGTAAAGGATATGACCTTTTCACCCATTAAGGGGCCGGAGGGGAACATCGAATATCTGGGGCACCTGGCGGTGGGCCGGGGCGCACCCTGGCCGGGGGACCTGAAGGCTCTGGTGGAGGAGTCCCACCGCACATTGGAGGAGAGCGTCCGTGAAGATCGTACTTAGTCCGAACCCCTATCGCGACAAGGGGCTCAAAACGGCCCAGGCGGCCGCCCGTATCCTAAACAACGCCCAGGTGGAGACCCGCATCTGCCTGCCTTTCCCGGTGGAGGGGAACAACATCGAATTTCCCAAGCACGTCCAGCTCTCCCAGATGGAGCAAGAGCTGCCGGACACCGACATTCTGGTGTGCTTCGGCGGGGATGGCACCATCCTCCACGCCGCCAAGGACGCCAACGCCTACGGCATCCCCGTTCTGGGGGTGAATCTGGGCAGCGTGGGCTTCATGGCCGAGGTGGAGCAGAACGAGTTGCCCCTGCTGTCCAAGCTGGCGGTGGGAAAATACAGCGTGGAGTCCCGCATGATGCTGGACGTGGCGGTCAAGCGGGAGGGCCGGACCATCTACTCCGATCTGGCCCTCAACGACGCGGTCATCACCAAGGGGGCGGTGGCCCGGGTGGTGGAGATGGAGGTCCGCAGCGACCGGATTCCCATTACCTCCTACTCGGGGGACGGCGTCATCATCAGCACCCCCACCGGCTCCACCGCCTACTCCATGTCGGCGGGTGGTCCCATTGTGGAGCCCACGGCGGAGAACATCATCCTTACCCCCATCTGTCCCCACTCCATCATCAATGCCCGCTCCTTTGTGCTGGATCATAAGCGGACGCTGACGGTGCGGGTGAAGGATCTGTCCCGCAAGACCGCTTATCTCTCAGTGGATGGTGGCAAGGCATTTCGCTTGCGGGGAGGCGACCAGCTCCAGATCCGCCGTGCCGAGACCAAGACCCACCTCATCCGACTGACCAACCGCAGCTTTTACGAGATCGTCACTCAGAAATTAGGGAGGATGTAGTCCTATGAAGGCAAAGCGACAGCAGGAGATCCTGCGTATCATCGAAGAACAGGACGTGGAGACTCAGGAGCAGCTGCTTCAGGAGCTGAAGGCCCGGGGGATGCAGTCCACCCAGGCTACCATCTCCCGGGACATCAAGGAGCTCCACCTCATCAAGGAGCTGACCGGCTTTGGCACCTACCGCTACGCCGTCAGCGAGCGCAAAGTGTCCATCAATCTGGCCAGCCGCCTGCGCACCATCTTCAAGGAGGGCGTCACCTCCTTCGACGTGGCCCAGAACATCGTGGTCCTCAAGACCATGCCGGGCCTGGCCTCGGCGGCGGGCGCCGCCATCGACGGCATGGAGATCGACGATCTGGTGGGGAGCCTGGCGGGCGATGACACCGCCATCCTCATCATGCGCACCAACGAGGCGGCGGTGGAGTTCTGCGACGAGATCCACAAGATGCTGAAATAGCTGTAAGGTAACTTTCCTTCACAGCAGAACGGGAAGGGTATTCATGCTTTCACTGCTCCACATCGAACAAATCGCGGTCATCGAGTCGGCGGACATCCGCTTCGAGCCTGGCTTCAACGTCCTCACCGGCGAGACGGGAGCGGGCAAGAGCATCGTCATCGACGCCATCGGGGCCATCACCGGCGGGCGGACCAGCCGGGACCTGATCC
>DYBS01000180.1:0-1228 GCA_019418525.1 Clostridiales bacterium | reverse complement strand
CTGGTTTGAAGAGAATGGTATCTCTCCCGATGAGGAGGGGACCGTGCTCATCCAGCGGGAGATCCTCTCCGACGGGCGCAACACCTGCCGGGTGAACGGCCGTCTGGTAAACGTGAGTCAGCTGCGGGACCTGGGGCGGCAGCTCATCAACATCCACGGCCAGCACGATGGCCAGCAGCTCCTGGACGAGAGCTATCACCTGGGCTATCTGGACAGCTTCGGCGAGCTGGACGGCCAGCGGGAGGACTACGCCCAGTCCTATGCCGCCCTCCAGAAGGTGCGGCGGCAGATGAATTCCCTGCGTCTGGATGACGCGGAGAAGGCCCGGCGCATCGACAGCCTCACTTTCCAGATCGGGGAACTGGAGCGGGCCCATCTGGAGGAGGGGGAGGAGGAGTCCCTCACCGAGCGGCGTACCCTGCTGCGCAACGCGGAAAGACTGATCCAGGCGGTGGAGGGGGCCCACTTCGCCCTCTCCGGTGACGACGAGCGGGAGGGCGCGGCCGCCCTCATTGCCACGGCGGAGCGCAATCTGGCCGGGGTGTCCGGCATGAGCGTGGACATCTCCACCGCCGCGGACAAGCTCTCCGAGCTCTCCGCCCTAGCGGAGGACGCGGCGGAGCTGGTGCGGGATCTGCGGGCCTCCTTTGACTTTGAGCCGGGAGAGCTGGACCAGATCGAGAGCCGGCTGGACGTGCTCTACCGGCTGAAAAAGAAGTACGGCGACACAGTGGGGGAGATGCTGGCCTATCTGGAGCGCTGCCGGCGGGAGCTGGACGAGATCGCGTTCTCCTCCGACGCTCTGGACAAGCTGGAGAAGGAGGAGGCCAAGTGCCTTGCCGTGGCCCGAGAGAAAGCGGATGCCCTCACCGCCGCCCGGAAGAAGGCGGGCGCCGAGCTGGAGGCGCGCATCCAGGAGGAGCTGCGGCAGCTGGACATGCCCCGGGTACGGTTCCAAACCGACCTGCACCCCAAGGCGGGGGAGGGGCTGGACGAGACGGGCGCCGATGAGGTGCAGTTCCTCATGTCGGCCAATGTGGGCGAGGATTTGAAGCCTATCCAGCGCATCGCCTCCGGCGGCGAACTCTCCCGCATCATGCTGGCGCTCAAGAACGTGCTGGCGGAGAATGAGGCCATCGCCACCCTCATCTTTGACGAGGTGGACACTGGCGTCAGCGGCCGAGCGGCCCAGAAGGTGGCCCTGAAAATGGCCGCCGTGGCCAAGAAC
>DYBS01000018.1:13333-19304 GCA_019418525.1 Clostridiales bacterium | reverse complement strand
GTCCAGGATGGGGGCCTTGGGGTCACGGGGTTTTTGCTTCAGCAGACCCTTGCGGGCGGGCTCCATGCCGATGGCGATGGCGGGCAGGGAGTCGGTAAGCAGGTTGATGAACAGCAGATGGACCGGGGCGAAGGGCACGCTCAGCCCGGCCAGAGAGGCGTACACCACGCAAATAATGGCCGCCATGTTGCCCGACAGCAGGAACTGGATGGCGTTTTTGATGTTGGCGTACACGTTACGGCCATTGACTACCGCCCGGACGATGGTGGCGAAATTGTCGTCAGCCAGAATCATGGAGGCCGCGTCCTTGCTGACCTCGGTGCCGGTGATGCCCATGGCCACGCCGATGTCGGCCTTCTTCAGAGCGGGGGCGTCATTGACGCCGTCGCCGGTCATGGACACGATGTTGCCCCGGCGCTGCCAGGCGCTCACGATGCGGATCTTGTGCTCCGGGGACACCCGGGCGTACACCGACACCCGGGACAGGATCTTGTCCAGCTCCTCATCACTCATGGCGTCCAGCTCCACGCCGGACAGGGCCATGTCGCCGTCCCGGAAAATGCCGATCTGCCGGGCAATGGCGGTGGCAGTCACTTTGTGGTCGCCGGTGATCATGATGGTGCGGATGCCGCCGCTCTTGGCGTCGGCCACGGCCTGGATGGACTCGGGACGGGGCGGGTCGATCATGGACACCAGGCCCACAAAGGTGTAGTCCTGCTCATCATCCAGGGTCAGGTCCCGGACGTTGTCCAGGGTACGCTGGGCAAAGGCCAGCACCCGCAGGCCCTCATTGGAGAGCTGCTCGTTGACCGCCAGGATCTCCTTCCGGCGCTCATCCGTCATAGGCACCAGCCCGTTGGAGGTGAGCAGGGAGGTGGAGCGGGCGAGCAGGGTGTCGATGGCGCCCTTGGTCAGCAGGGTGGGTACACCGTCCAGCACGTGGAGGGTGCTCATCAGCTTCCGGTCGGAGTCAAAGGCCAGCTCCCGCAGGCGAGGGTGGTACTGGCGATACAGCCCTTCATCCACATGGAAGTGCTCGCCCAGCTGCACCAGGGCCACCTCGGTGGGGTCGCCGATGGAGGCGCCGCTCTCCGGGTCATAGGTGGCGTCGCTGGCCAGGATGCCGATCTTGAGAAGCAGCCGCTGGGGGTCGTTGGCCATCTCCAGGTCCGTGCCGTCCAGCAGCTGGCCGTCGGCGTAGATCTTCTGCACGGTCATGCGGTTTTGGGTCAGGGTGCCGGTCTTGTCCGAACAGATGACCGACACGGCGCCCAGGCTCTCCACCGCCTTCAGGTCCTTCATGATGGCGTTCTGCTTGGCCATTTTCTGGGTGCCCATGGCCAGCACGATGGTGACGATAGAGGAGAGGGCTTCCGGGATGGCGGCCACGGCCAGGGCCACGGCAAACATCAGGGAGTCCAGAATGGTCATGTGACTGCGGAAGATGGAGAGGACGAACACCACCGCGCAGATGGCCATGATGACCACGGCCAGCTTGCCGGAGAAGTCGTCCAGGCTCTTCTGCAGGGGGGTCTTGCGCTGCTGGGTCTGGTTCATCAGCGCGGCGATCTTGCCCAGCTCCGTGTCCATACCGGTGGCGGTGACCAGCACCGTGGCCCGGCCATAGGTCACCAGGGAACCGGAAAAGACCATGTTCTTCTGGTCACCCAAGGCCACCTGGTCGCTGTTGATGGTGTCGGCGGTCTTTTCCACGCCCTCGCTCTCGCCGGTGAGGGAGCTCTCATTGACCTTCAGGGAGAAGTTCTCCAGAATACGGCCGTCGGCCACCACCATGTCGCCGGCTTCCAGCAGCACGATGTCGCCGGGGACCACCTCAGCCGAGGGAATCTCCACCCGGACGCCGCCCCGCAGCACCTTGGCGGTGGGGGAGGACATGGCCTTCAGGCTCTCCAGGGATTTTTCCGCCTTCACATACTGCACTGTGCCCAGTACAGCGTTGAGGATCAGCACCGCGAAAATGACAATGGTGCTCTCCACGTTCTCCGACACGGCGGAGATCAGGGCCGCGATAACCAGGATCACCACCAGCAGGTCCTTGAACTGCTCGGCGAACACCATGGCCACCGACTTCTTCTTGCCCTCACTGAGCTTGTTGGGACCGTAGGTCTCGGCCCGCTGGGCGGCCTCCTGGGGGGTCAGACCGGAGCGGGAGGCGTGCTGGGCTTCCAGCGCCTGCTCCGGCGTGCGGTTGAAGTAGGGCTCCGACATAAAACTGCACATCCTTTTCGTTCAAATGATGGGGTTTCCCGCGCGGAGGATCTCAAAATAAAAAAGACCCTCCAGCGGTTGCATAGATGGCAACCGCTGAAAAGTCTTGTTACCGAAACAAAGTGCTCGGCGTATACCGCCAGGCCCGCCCGCAGCGGACCGTGGTGTTGACGGCATGCCCGAACCGAAAGGGTCCGGAACTACTCCCTTTTCAACGCATCGCTACTATATCATACCCCCTAGGAGAAGTCAACCGGCATTTTGGCTGAGAAAATCCGCCCGTCAGGGAAGAAAAAACATCAAAGGAAGAAAAGCGTTGGGGTTTGTTCATAAAATTTTAAAGAAAGAGGTGTATAACATATGATAAAATAGTATGTAAAATAAACGGACCGAAATTTGGTCATGAGATAAAGGTGGAGATAGCGATGAGACGATTTCAGAATTTGCGCGCCCCGGCGAGGGCGCTGTGCGCCCTGCTGCTGTGTGCGGGGCTGGCCCTGCCCGCTGCGGCGGCCTCGTTCAGCGATGTGAAGGATGGGGTGTGGTACGCGGAAGCCGTGCAGGAGGCGGTGGACGCCGGGCTGATGAGCGGCACCAGCGCCACTACCTTCAGCCCCAACGGCTCGGTGACCCGGGCCATGGCGGTGACCACCCTGTGGCGCCTGGCCGGCTCCCCCGTTCCGAAGAGCCAGGTCAGCTTCCAGGACGTGGCTGAGGGCACCTGGTACACCCAGGCGGTGGCCTGGGCCCAGGAGAACGGGATCGCCTCCGGCAACGGCAAGGGCTCCTTCCAGCCCGGCAACGCCGTGACCCGGGAGCAGATGGCCGTGTTCCTCTACCAGTACGCCTCTTACGCCGGGCATGACCTGGCCAACGGCGTATTGGAGCTATACAGCGATCAGGGCTCTATCTCTAAATGGGCCCGCACCGCCATGCAGCACGCGGTGGGCGCCGGGCTCATTACCGGCAGCAAGAATAAGCTCAGCCCCAAAGCCACCACCACCCGGGCGGAGCTGGCCGTCATCCTGGAGCGGTTGAGCACTCCGGTGATGGGCTGAGAAGTCCCAAAAAGCCGACGGGCAAAAAACCTGCCATTGATTGACAAACAGCGGCCCAGGCGCTATGCTCTTGGTAACCGTACCACAATGAGCAGGGAGGAAGAACCGGTACCACCACACAGCCGTCCAAGGAAAAAGAGGGGAGAGCAAATACCATGGAGAAGGTGCCAAGTGTCCTGATGTCCTATCTGCGGGTGACGCAGCATATGTCCCAGCAGTTCCGTGCCCATTTTGGAAGACTGAATCTGACCTTTCCCCAAGCACTGGTGCTTAACGTGCTGGGGGAGGAGGGGCCCATCCCCATCAGCGCTCTGGCCGAGCGGACGGGGAGCGCCAACAGCACCGTGTCCGGTATCGTAGACCGGCTGGAGAAGTTGGGGCTGGCCAGGCGGGAGCGCTCGGAGCACGACCGCCGGGTGATTTATGTCTCGGCCACGGAAAAATATCATGACCTGCGGAAAAAAGCCGAGACCAATGTGAGCGGCTATTTCAACTCCATTCTGGATACCATGACTCCGGAGGACAAGGCGCAGGTGGCAGAGGCCCTGCGCAAGCTGGAGGCGGCCCTCGCCGCCAAAGAGGGCGAAGGACCGCAGCAATAGGGGGAAATGACGTTCATGCGTACGCGAGGATATGGATATGGGCCCTACCGGGGGCGCTCTCGCTCCCGGACGGTGCTGAAGATCATCATCGCCATTCTGGTTGTGATCCTGCTCCTGGTGGCGGGGTGCTATCTGCTGCTGGAGCGGTTCGGGGTCTACACCAGTGACGGGCGGTTCCACCTGGAGCTGCCATTCGTGCAGGAGAGCACGGAGCCCGGCCCGGAGGAGTCGGAACCTATGGTGGTGGTCTCCACCGACCCGGAGCCCACTCCCACACCCACACCGGAGGTGGAGGAGCCGCTCCACGCGGTGGAGCTGCCCCGCAGTGCCCTCAGCGACGGCACCGCCCAGAGCCAGGTGGAGGCCGCCGGGGCCAACGCAGCTGTCTTTGATATGAAGGCCGACGACGGTACC
Source organism: Clostridiales bacterium (assembly GCA_019418525.1). Taxonomy (GTDB): domain Bacteria; phylum Bacillota; class Clostridia; order Oscillospirales; family Oscillospiraceae; genus Pseudoflavonifractor_A. Next base: position 15,001 of record DYBS01000018.1, on the reverse strand, counting down.
CTGGGCTATGTCTCCCAGGTGGCGCTGGCCACCAAGACCGGGGCCTCCGCCCAGGATGCCACCCTCAACGAAGCTATCCGCACCCTCAACAGCGGCGAGCTCTATACCGTGGCCCGGGTGTCCTGCTTCCGGGACAACACCGTGCCCTACAATGAGCCCACGCTGGGGGTCAAGACCAATAAGAATTACAACTTCCGGGACGCCGACGACATCCGCTGGATGAGCGCCACCAGCGCCGAGGCCCGGCAGTATGTCACGGATCTTTGTCTGGAGCTGGCCGGGCTGGGCTTTGATGAGATCCTGCTGGACAACAGCGGCTATCCCACCAGCGGCTACCTCACCACCATCAAGGTGGGGGACGCCTATGATTCCAGCCAGTTTGCCTCGGTGGTGTCCGCCTTCTATACGCAGGTGAAGACCGCTCTGGCGGCCCAATATCCCGAGGTCAAGCTCTCCGTGGTCACCGACCAGGGAGTGCTCCAGACTGGCAGCAACGCCGACAGCGGACAGAGTCTGACCGCCCTGGCCGCCAGCGCCGACCGGGTGTGGGCGACGCTGACAGATATGACGGTGGCCGATGCCCGGACCGCCCTGAGTGGGGCGGGACTTGCTGGCAACTGTCTGGTGGTGGTTTCGGCCCAGGCCGGCGCCGCCGGAGAGAGCTGGGCCGTTCTGAACTGAGGCATCCCGCCGGATGCAGGAAAAACACGCCGGACATCAGGGGGCGCGGAGCTTGACTCCGCGCCCCCTTTTTGTGCTCGGTAGGGATAGAGAAGGTGAAAATGCCATATAATGACCTTGTTTTATCGAAAAAAGTGATGGAGAAACCGGCGGCGTTCGGGCAAACTGTGCAAGCAGAAAGTGAAAAACCGTGCAGATCCCTGTCAAAACAGTGGGGAAAGTTTCAAAGAGAATTAGGTGAACTAGCCGGTATACAAATTCAACAAAATTTTGAGCGACCAAAATCGTCTATATGAGAGCAGGTACCCAAAATACTGCTTGCAGCGGTTTAAAACCGGGGGTTTAGTCAATTTTTTAACAAAAATCTGCAATATATAAAATATATACTTGCAAAAAAGAGACGGCAGAATAGACAGGACACGAAATTTTGAACTTGCATTTCATCAATATTTCGAGTATCATTTCAATAGAATCGGGAGATTTTCCTGTTCGCAAGACAGACTGAAAGGCGGTGAAAAAATGTCTCTTGAGGGAATCAAGCAGGTGACAGAAGCGGAAGAAATGACCCAGCGGCGCAAAGCAGACGCGGTGGCACAGGCGAAAAAGACGGTTTCCGATGCGCAGCGCGGCGGCGAAGCGGCCCTGGCGGCAGCCCGGTCCGAGGCGCAGGCCAAAGCGGCCCAGTTTATGAAGGAAGCGGAACAAAAGGCTTCAAAACAGGCGGAATCCGTCGTAGAGGAGACAAAGCGCTCCTGCGACGCGCTGCGTAAGGCGGCCGGGAGCCGCATGGCAGAGGCGTCGGCACTCATTGTCAGAAGGGTTGTGAATGTCTGATGTCCATTGTCAAGATGAAGCGGCTGCGGGTGATCGGTCTGGAAGAAGAGCGGGACGCTCTGCTCCAGCAGCTGCTCCATGTGGGATGCGTGGAGGTCACCGAACCCAGTGACAAGCTCGCGGACCCCGAATGGACAGCACTGCTGCGGCGGG